>DASZKM010000250.1:0-11944 GCA_035947055.1 Actinomycetota bacterium | reverse complement strand
AGGTCGCAGAGCAACTCGGCCGTGAGCCGCTGACGCCGTTCGCCGTCCTGGCCCGGTGCGGCTCCGGGCATCCTCTGGTCATCCGGAATCACCCCGTGGACCGGGAGGGCCACCCATTCCCCACGCTGTACTGGCTGACGTGTCCCGACGCCGTCCGGGCCGTCTCCCGCCTGGAGTCCGGGGGATGGATCAAACGGCTCGACGAACGAGCGGAGCAGGACCCCGAGCTCGGTGAGGCTCTGGAGGCGGCGCATCGCGAGTACGCGGAGGAGCGGGGCCGGTGGCTGCCCGGAGCGGAGGGATGGGGCGGCGTGGGGGGAAGCCGGACCGGCGTGAAGTGCCTCCACGCGCACTACGCCCATCACCTGGCGGGGGGCGCGGACCCGGTCGGGGCATGGGTCGCGCAGCGGGTACAGCCCGTGCATCCGGACGAGGATCGTTCGGGCCGGGTGGCGGCGGTCGACATGGGAACGAACTCCATCCGCCTGCTGGTCGCGCGGGCGGGTGATGACGACATCGTCGATCTGGCCCGCGACATGGTCATCACGCGGCTGGGACAGGGCGTCGATCGCACCGGGCGGATCGATCCCGCCGCACTCCGACGGACCATGGACGTCCTGGCGCGGTACGTGGGCCGGGCACGGGCCCTCGGCGCGGAGCGGGTCCGCGTGGGAGCCACCAGCGCCGTGCGCGACGCGGGCGACCTGCGGCTCTTGGACCGGGCTGTCGCGACGCTGACCGGGTCGCCGCCGGAGGTTCTGACCGGTCAGCGAGAGGCTGGCCTGTCGTTCCTGGGAGCCACGATGGCGCTGGAGCGGGAGCCGCCGTACCTCGTGTTCGACATCGGCGGGGGGAGCAGCGAGCTGGTCCTCGGCACGGGGGAACCGGAAGCCGCGGCGTCGGTGGACATCGGCAGCGTGCGTATCACCGAGCGCGTTGGCCCAGCCGATCCGCCATCCGCCGCGGACCTCGAAGCGATGCGACGAGTAGCCTCCGAAGGCCTCTCCGAGGCGCTGGCTGCCGTTCCGCCCGGCCGGGCCAGGACGCTCGTCGGCGTGGCGGGAACCACCACCACCGTCCAGGCCCTGGCTCTGGACCTCGACCGGTACGACCCGGAAGCGATCCATCACACCGTGCTGACTCGCGAAGCGGCCGAACGGGTGACGGCGCGACTGGCCGAGATGACCACCGCCCAACGCGCCGTGCTCCCCGTGATGGCGTCCGGACGCGAGGACGTCATCGTGGCCGGCTGCCTGATCCTGCTGCAGATCTTCGAACGCTGGGACTTCGACCGGTGCGTGGTCTCCGAGCGCGACATCCTGGACGGGCTGGCCATCGAGATGGTGAGGCAGACGGCGGGCCGGTAACCTTCATCGCCGCATGCCAGACGCCCGGAAACGACAGCTGCAGAAGCTTGCCGCCCGTCGAGCCGCGGAACGCCAGCGCCAGCGACGGCAGCGGATCATCGCCGGTGTCGTAGCCGGAGCGGTCGCCCTGGGCGGGATCGGTCTCGCGGCCACCGCGTTCCTGGGGGACGGCGAACAGCCGCAACAGCGGGTTCGGGAGACGCCGCAACCCGGTCCGACCGCTACGTCCGCCGGCGACGTGGCATGCGGCGGTAAGGTCCCGAAAGCCGAGGGAGAGGAGAAGCCCACGTTCCAGAAGCCGCCAGAGATGCAGATCGACCCGAAGAAGAACTATCGCGCCACGATGCAGACGTCCTGCGGCACGATCGAACTGGAACTGTTCGCCGACCAAACGCCCATCACCGTGAACAACTTCGTGTTCCTGGCCCGCGAGGGGTTCTTCGACGGGCTGACGTTCCACCGGGTGATCCCCGGGTTCGTCCTTCAGGGGGGCGATCCGGAAGGCACCGGCGCCGGCGGGCCCGGCTACCAGTTCGAGGATGAGATCGTGAAGGAGCTCACGTTCGACGAGCCGGGCCTGCTGGCCATGGCCAACTCCGGGCCCGGCACGAACGGAAGCCAGTTCTTCATCACCACGGGCCCGGCCGAGCATCTCGACGGGCTGCACACCATCTTCGGCCGGGTGACGGACGGGATGGACGCCGTGGAGAAGATCGACGCCCTGGGAACGCAGAGCGGAACGCCCAGCCAGACCATCTATATCGAGAAGGTCACGATCGAGGAGTCGTAGGGCGCGGTACCATCGTTCGGCCCGGGTGGCGAAATCTGGAAGCCGCGCTGAGCTTAAGCCTCAGTGTCCTTCGGGGCGTGTGGGTTCGAATCCCACCCCGGGCACCTTCCTAGCCGAATACCCGCTTGAGCACGTCCGGGTACTTCGTGCCGGTCCCGGTGTTGATCAGCACCACGCGGTCGTCCGGGTCCAGGTCGCCGCGCTCGCGCAGCAATGAGGCCCCGGCGAGCGTGGCCGCGCCTTCCGGGGCGGGAAGGATCGACGTGTCCGAGGCCATCCTCGCCACGGCCTCCAGGATCTGGTCATCGTCGACGGCCACCGCCGTTCCGCCCGTCTCTCGCACCGCCTGCAGCACGAGGGCGCCGCCGAGCGGTGCCGGCACGTTGAGGCCCGTGGCGATGGTGTGGGCATCGGCCCACGGCTCGCTGGTCTCGTGTCCGTTCTCGAAGGCTCGGACGATGGGGGCGCACCCAGCTGCCTGGATCACGATCAGCCGGGGAGAGCCGCCCCGCACCCAGCCGAGCTCGCGAAGCTGCCGGAACGCCCGGTGGATGCCGATCGCGCCCACGCCGCCCCCGGCCGGGTACACGATCGCGTCGGGCGCCTGCCAGCCGAGCTGCTCGGCGATCTCCAGGCCCAGCGTCTTCTTCCCCTCGACGCGATACGGCTCCTTCAGCGTGGAGCAGTCGAACCACCCGTCTCGTTCGACGCCCTCGGTGACGACTCGAGCCGCCTCGGTGATCAACCCCTCGACCAGCATGAGATCCGCCCCGTAGGCCCGGCACTCCACCCGGTTCGCTTCCGGGGCATCGGAGGGCATCGTCACGTGAACCTTCAGGCCCGCCGCGGAGCCGTAGCACGCCCACGCGCCCCCGGCGTTCCCGGCCGTGGGAAGGGCGACCTCGTTGATCCCCAGCTCCCGGGCCCGCGACACGCCGCACGCCGCGCCCCGGGCCTTGAACGTCCCGGTCGGGTTGAGTCCTTCGTCCTTCACCCACACCGCGCGGACGCCGAGCTTCGCAGCCAGCGTCGGAGCGGGAAGCAGCGGGGTGAACCCCTCTCCGAGCGTGACCACATTCGATCGATCGGCGACGGGCAGAAGCTCGCCGTATCGCCACATGGATGCCTGCCGGCCGGCGATCTCATCGGGGGATACCGCCGATCCGACGGCACCGAGGTCGTAGTCGACCAGCAACGGCCCGCCGCACTCGCACACGTTGTGTAGGAGCGACGGGTCGTGAGCCGTGCCGCACCGCGAGCAAGTCAGGGACGAGACGGAGGAAGAGCTCAGCGCGGGGTCTCCGTTGGGAGAGCTCCAAGGTCGATCGCCTCGGTGGCCCCGGAGAACTCCAGGCCGGGCTCCGGTCCGCCCAGCAGGGCATAGACGATCGTCCCGATGGCCACCACGCCGAGTCCGTGCCGGGGGGTGGGCATGGGCGGCAGGGCCAGCCACCGATCTTGGGCGACCTCGTAGGCCTCCGCTTCTTCGAACGTCCCCTCGGGTGCCTCGCCGCCGGGTGCGACCACGAACCCGTTCGACGTCGCCGCTGCGGCGATCCCGCCCCGCGCCGTCGGCGCCCGGGCGATCGCGGTCCACGATCCCTCCTGGGGGTCGAACAGCTCCGCGTCGGTCAGGTTGCCGCCCAGGCCTCCGGTTCGTCCCCCCACGGCGTACACGCGATCTTCGAACGCCGCCACGCCCAGATGCTCACGGGGGTTGAGAAGCGCGGGAGCGATCGACCAATCGTTTCCTTCCGCGTCGAACACCAGCGTGGACGCGGCGAGGCCTGCCGGCCCCACCCCGCCGACCAGATAGATCTTCCCGTCGGCCACCGCCGCGCCGCCGGCGCCGCGTGGCTCGGGCATCGGTGGCAGCTCCGCCCACGCGTCGTCCTCCAGCACGAAGGCGCGCGTGGTCGGGGCTCCGCCGGCGTCGAACCCTCCGAAGATGTAGGCGCGGCCATCGAGCGAAGCTCCCATGGCGTGGTTGACCTCCACCGGCAGCGCCGGTCCCGGCGTCCACGTATCCGTCGATGGCTCGTAGATCTCGACCACGTTCACCGTACGGGCCGGGGCCGCGAAGCCACCGGCCACCACGATCCGGTCGTCCCCCAGGACCGCCGCGGCAACTTCCGTGCGCGGGGTGGGAGCAGGCGCCAGGGATCGCCACACGACGGACCGCTCCGCGACCTCGATCGGCGGAGGGGTATCCCCGCCGCATGCCGCGGTCAGGGCGAGGGTGGCGGCAAGCGCAGCCGGGATCCGGGACACGACGCGAGTCTATCGAGCGACATGAGCGCGGTTGCCTATGCTGGCTCCATGCCCGTCGACGACGGCTGGCCCCCGATCGGTGATCACGCCGTCATCGGCGATGGGCGCACGGTGGCCCTGGTGGCCAGGGACGGTGCCGTGAACTGGCTCTGTCTTCCCGACCTCGACTCCCCGTCCGTGTTCGCGGCGCTCCTGGACCGTCGCCGGGGCGGGCGGTTCGTGGTGGCCCCGGACGTTCCGTACGAGGTCCATCGCCGCTATCTCCCCGGTACGAACGTGCTGGAAAGCACGTACCACACGCGTGACGGCACGGCCCGGGTCACCGAGGCGCTCACGCTCCCCACGGGCCTGGCACCGCAGCGGGAGCTCGTGCGCCGAGTCGAAGGACTCGGCGGCTCCGTTCCGTTCGTGTGGTCGGTCGAGCCACGCTTCGGATACGGGGGCCACCGAACGCGGATCGAGCGGCGCATGGGCATCCCGGTGGCCACCGGCCGGGGGATCGCGATCTCGGTATGCGCGTGGGATGCCGGCGAGCCGCGCACCGCTGATGGCACGATCTCTGGAAGCTTCACCACACGCGACGGTGCTTCCAGCTTGGTGGTCATGGCCGCCGCCGACGGCCAGCCGCTGGTCCTTCCGTCCCGGAAGGACTCCGAGCAACGGCTCGACGCCACCACCGCGTTCTGGGAGGAGTGGGCGAACGACCGCACCTACGACGGTCCCTGGAAGCAGCACGTGATCCGCAGCGTCCTCATCCTGAAGCTCCTCGTTTTCTCGCCATCGGGAGCGCTGGCCGCCGCGCCCACGACCTCCCTCCCGGAACACATCGGCGGAGACAGGAACTACGACTATCGGTTCGTGTGGCTCCGTGATGCGGCGTTCACGGTGGGCGCTCTCCTTCAGACCGGATGCTCCCCGGAAGCCGATTCCTTCTTCTGGTGGCTGACCCACGCCACGCGGCTGACGCATCCGCGGCTCGACGTGCTCTACCGGCTCGACGGGCGGCCCGGCCCGAAGGAAGAGGAGCTGCCGCTGGAGGGATATCGGGGATCGTCGCCGGTACGGATCGGGAACGATGCCGCTCACCAGCTGCAGCTGGATACCTACGGCGACCTGCTGCACATGGCCGGGCTGTACGTCGACGGGGACCGGGACATCGACCGCGACTCGGCGAAGCGTCTGGCCGAGATCGCCGACCTGACCTGCCGCATCTGGGAGCAGCCTGAGTCGGGGATCTGGGAAGACCGTGAGCGTCGACTGCATTTCACCCAGGGCAAGATGAACTGCGCGGTGGCGTTGGAGCGGGCCTGCGAGCTGGCCGAGCGCGGCGTGCTCCCCGGTGATGAGCAGCGGGTCGCGCGGTGGCGCCGCGAGTCCACCTCCATCAGACGGTTCGTCGACACGCGGTGCTGGTCCGAGGAGCTGCAGTGCTACCGGGAGGCGGCGGATTCCGAGGAGCTCGATGCGGCCGTGCTGCTCGGGGCGATCAACCGGTACGTGGGCGACGACACGGCGCGGATGAGCGCCACGATCGACACGCTTCGCCGGAGGCTCGGCTCGGGTCCATTCCTGCATCGCACGACCGTGAACCGTGATGAGGAGGGCGCCTTCCTGGCGTGCTCGTTCTGGCTGGTCGACGCTCTGGCACGCCTCGGGCGGGTGGAGGAGGCGGCCGCGACGATGGACGAGCTCGTGGGATACGCCAACGACGTGGGCCTGTTCTCGGAGCAGATCGATCCACACACCGGGTCGCTGCTGGGGAACTTCCCCCAGGCGCTCACGCATCTCGCGTTGGTGAACGCGGCGACGTCGGTAGCGGAAGCCACGAGATGAGCGTGTGGGGCGCGCTGGCCGGCGGGCTGGTGGGGACCGTTCTCCTGACCACGACCCTGCTGGCAGCGACCCACGTCCGCCTGACCCGCATGGACCTTCCGTTCCTGTTGGGGACGATGGTCACCCCGAGCTATGCCCGGGCCAGGGCACTGGGCTACGCCATGCACTTCGGCTTCGGGCTGCTGTTCGCATTGGGGTACTGGCTGATCTTCTCCGCCATCGGCACCGCGAGCTGGTGGCTCGGCGCCCTGCTGGGGGTGGCCCACGCGTTCTTCGCCGGGACCGCGCTGGTTGCCGTCCTGTTGCCCGCCGTCCATCCGCGGATGGGGGACGAGCTCACCGCGGCGGATTCCAATCCGTACCTGGAGCCGCCGGGTTTCCTGATGACCCACTACGGGCGCCAGACGCCCATCGTGATGGTGGCCGCCCACATCGCGTACGGCGCCGTGGTGGGCCAGTTCGTGGCCCTGGCAGGCTGACCAGGCGCGACTGGTGGTTGGCTTGCCTGCGAACTGGGTACGGGTCCCACAGATGGCTCAGGCCAAGACTGTGCCGAGCTACGACGTCTGGCAGGGCACCGTACAGGTCGACGACGAGGTCTTCTTCCGCGTCCTGGGCCAGACCGTAGAGATCATGCAACGCAGTGGTATCCCCCATCTGTTCATGGGTGGGCTGGCCTCCGCCGCCCTCGGCCGGCCGCGCTGGACCCACGACATCGACATGTTCGTCAAGCGAGACGATGCCCGGCGAACCCTCTCCGTGCTGCACGACGAAGGATTCCTGATCCAGGAGACCGACCCCCAGTGGCTGTTCAAGGCGCTGAAGGAGGACGTCCTGGTGGACGTGATCTTCCGCTCCAGCGGCATGATCTTCCTGGACGACGAGATGGTGGACCGGGCTCAATGGGTGGACATCGAGGGGCATCGCGTGCCGGTCGTCTCCCCGGAGGATCTGGTGGTGATCAAGGCCCTGGTGCACAAGGAGCGGGCGCCGAGGCACTGGTTCGATGCGCTGGCCCTTCTCCGCCGGGAGGAGCTGGACTGGGAGTACCTGGTGCGCCGGGCGCTGCAGTTCGACCCCACTCGGGTCCTCAGCCTCCTGATCTACGCGCGGTCGGCGGACCAGGCCGTCCCGGCCGAGCCTGTGGACGCGCTGTCTCGTGCCACGGGGCTGGAGGAACCGTCGTGAGCAAGACGGCGGAGGAACCGCAGGAGTACCTGCTCGGCCGCATCCAGCAGGCCCTGGCCACCGACGACCGAACGGGTGAGCTGGAGCTGGACGTGCGGATCGCCGGCGGAAGGATCTTCCTGACCGGGACCGTAGCCACCGCGGAGCGCCGCGACGCGGTGCAGGTGGTGGTACGGGAAGTGGCGCCGGACCTCGAGGTCGTGAACGAGCTCTCCCTACCTCCCGCTGGCGCGCCCGGTGCGGAGGAGGACCTGCCCTCGTGATCCGCCTTGCCGCCGTCGGAGACCTGCACGCCGGCGTCGATTCGATCGGGAAGATCGCTCCGCGGTTCGAGGACCTGCCGGAGCGGGCCGACGTGTTGCTGCTGGCCGGGGACCTCACCCGCCTGGGGGAGCCGGAGGAAGGAAAGGTCCTCGCCGAGGAGCTACGGTCGATCGAGATCCCCGTGGTGACCGTTCTGGGCAACCACGACTACCACAGCGGCCGTCAGGACGACATCCGGGGGATGCTCGAGGATGTCGGTGTTCACGTCCTGGAGGGAGAGGCAGCCGTCCTCGACGTCGGCGGTGTGCGCCTGGGTGTCGCAGGGACCAAGGGGTTCGGCGGTGGCTTCCCCGGAGCGTCCGCCACGGCATTCGGGGAAGACGTGATGAAAGCGTTCGTCGGGCACACCGAAGACGTGTCCGAGCGGCTGGAACAGGCACTCCGAGAACTGAAGGCCGAGCTGCGGGTGGTGCTCCTTCACTACGCCCCCATCGAGGCAACGCTCTCGGGCGAGCGGCTGGAGATCTATCCGTTCCTCGGGAGCTACCTGCTGGCAGAGGCGATCGACCGGGCCGGCGCGGATGCCGTATTCCATGGGCATGCGCACCGAGGAACCGAGAAGGGCGTCACTCCCGGCGGTATCCACGTCCGGAACGTGGCCGAGACCGTGATCGGCCACGCATACCAGGTGTACCGGCTGGGGAACGGCGTCGGGCCCGAGCGCTAGCGCCCGGACGCCTCACGTACCGCGTCCCAAACGTCCTGCGGGGTCTCGAACTGTCGCTGATCCGGCAGCTGTTCCAACAGGCGAACCACGGTTTCGGGCGCGTTCTCATCCCGGGCCGTGGCCAGGAGCGTGTCCCGGTCGGCCGGGAACGACGACGGACGCAGATGCCGGGCCAGCTCGGTCCTGCCTTCGGCGTCCTCGATATCGGGACGGACGTCCGGTGCCGGCTCGCCATCTGCGGGAGCCTCCGCCTGCCGATGCTCCTCGGCTCGAGAGGGAGCCGGAGCACCTCGCTCCAGCGAATCGGTCTCGCGCTGAAGCTCCTCGTCGACCCGCGGATTCACCTTGTCGCTCCCACGCTCCGTCATGGGGCGCTCCTTTCCGTCGAGCCCTGTGTACCCAGGGGTTCCACAGCGAAACAGGCGCTCATCGACGGGCGCGCCGAAGCCCCGCCGCGGCGGTGGCGGCCAGCGCGGCCAGGATCCACGCTCGATGCTCGGCCGCCCATTGCTGCACGCTTCGCGGGTGCGCTTGGCGGTCGAAGCGGCCCCGGGCGTCGTGGTCTCCACTCACCGGCTCCCACAGGTTGCTCGGCCGGGCCGCGTCCTCCGGTTCGTCCGTTTGCTGCGACCGGTAGCCCGTCCGGGCCAGGTACCGGTCGAGCAGACCCGGGACAACCTTGTTTGCCAGCATCGTCAGCACGGTGCTTCCGCCGACCCACGTCTCTCGCCGAGGTCGCCCCGCTGCCCGAACGATGGCCCGAGCGGCGACCTCCGGCTGATAGATCGGCGGCACCGGCTGGGCCCGGTTGGGGAGTCGGGACAGCACCCAGTCGAACTGGGGCGTGTTCAGCGCCGGGAGCTGGACCATGGAGACCGTCACCCCGCTTCCATCGTGGAGCAGCTCGCAGCGGAGGGACTGCGTGAACCCCTTGATGGCGTGCTTGGCGGAGCAGTACGCCGACTGCAGCGGGATGGAGCGGTACGCCAGTGCTGAACCAACTTGGATGATGACCCCTCGGTCCCGCGGAACCATCCGGTGAAGCGCAGCCCGCGTTCCATTCACATAGCCCAGGAACGTGACTCGAACGACCCGGTCGAACTCCTCCGGCTGTATCTCCGGAAACGGGGCGAACACCGAGGTCATGGCGTTGTTGACCCACACGTCGATGGGGCCGAGCTCCCGCTCGACCTGATCCGCGGCACGATCCACGGCCCGCTCATCCGCGATGTCGACGGAAACCGGCAGGGCCCTGCCTCCTGCCGCCTCCACCTCCTTGGTGGCGGCATCCAAACCGTCGCGTCCCCGAGCCAGTAGCCCCACGTTCCATCGCCGGCCGGCGAAGGCCCGGGCGGCGGCCCTGCCGACGCCGGCCGATGCTCCGGTGATCACGACGACTGCCATGGCTCAGCCCGTGGCTCGTTTGAGCTCGAAGATGGCTTCTTCTGGAACCGCGACGCCGTTCGAGCCGGCGTAGATCAGCAGGCTCAGCACTCGCTGCGCCGCATGACTGCGAGCCCGGCGCACCAGGTAGTCCCAGTCGAGGTTGTTGCGCTCCAAGATCGACAGGGCATCGAACCAGTCACGGGTCCGGTCCTCCTCGTGGAGGACGGCCTTGATGATGGCCAGGTCCTCGGGAGGCATGAGCTTCACCGGTACTCCGAAGGCCTCGGTGGTCACGGCCCGCTCGAGCATCTCGTCGTCGAGGTAGATGTGCCGTCCCGCACGGAAGATGAGGTCCACCGTCACGCCGCCCCGCATGGCCTTGTGGATCCATGCCGGATCGTGCTCCTGGGTGACGAAGCCCGCGCCTTCCAGCGCGCGGACGGCCGCGGCGACATCGGGTGGACGGAGGAACAGGTCGATGTCCTCGTCGGTGGGGAACGGCCCGGGACGTGCCGCGGCGCGGGTGGCGATGCTTCCGAACACGACGTACGGGATGCCCGCTGCATCGAGCGTCGTCGTGGTTTCGCGAAGGACGGCCGCGTAGCCGTCCAGGTTCTCGGCGGTGGCCGCCATGGGGCTCCGGGCTTAGCCCGACTCCTCGTCGTCCTCGACGTAGCGGTCCGGGCCGTCCGTGAGACCCTCGGGCTCCTCCTCGATCCGGACCGCCGCCTCTTCGGCCGAACGGCCTTCGACGTCGGCAGGCGCTTCGGTGGCCACCTCGTCCTTCTCGTGGTCCGTGAGGCCCGAGCCCTTCTCGCGAAGACGGCCGGAATCGTGCCGGCCGCCGGGCTCACGATCTTCGCGGTCCCGTCCCAGCCGCCGGTCCAGGGACTCCCCTTCGCGCTGCTCCTCCGCGGTGTTGCCCCAGTCCTCGCTGCGGGGCCGGTCGCCCGGAAGGAGCCACCCCTCCTGTGGGTCGCCCGTGGGGATCTTCTTGGGATGGGGCCGCCCGTCGTCGGGGATGCCCTCGTCCTCGGGCGATTCGTACTCGGGATCGTTCGTTCGTTCGGTCATGCCTCATACCTACCCGCCCCACGGCCCGGCCGAAACGGTGTTTGCGCTCTCAGACGCAGGGAATGACTCGTCTACGGAGGTGAGGAGTATGTCCACCACCGCTACCCAGCTGCGAGCCCCGAGCAACCAGGCCTATCTGATCCTGCGAACGGGGTTCACGGTGGCGCCGATCCTGTTCGGCCTGGACAAGTTCTTCAACGTGATGGTGTTCTGGCCGAAGTATCTGGCACCCTGGATCAACGGGTTGATGCCTGGAGACGCGCAGGCGTTCATGTACTTCGTGGGCGTGGTGGAGGTCGTCGCCGGGCTGACCGTTCTGGTCAGGCCATGGTTGGGCAGCCTTCTGGTCGCAGGCTGGCTCGGAGCGATCATCGTCAACCTGCTGACGTTCAACCCGCCCCAGTACTACGACATCGCGCTTCGCGACTTCGGGCTGTTCCTCGGAGCGCTCACGCTGAATCGTCTGAGCACCGCGGCGACCACATCACGCGGTCAGACGCACGTCGAGCGGCCCACGCTGGCTGCTTGACGCGGGCAACTGAGAAAGACCTGATGTGAGAGGAAGGAGAGCGCCATGACGAAGCAGATCAGAGATGTCATGACCACGCAGCCTCGCTCGCTGACCACGGACACGCCGGTAGCGGAGGCGGCCAAGGTGATGCGGGACGAGAACATCGGTGACATCCTCATCACCCAGGATGGGGAGCTGACCGGGATCCTGACCGACCGCGACATCGTGGTCCGGGTCCTGGCCGAGAACCTCGAGCCGACGGACACTTCGGTGGGCGATATCGCCAGCCAGGAGCTAGTAACGGTCACGCCCCAGGACAGCGTCGATGACGCGGTCCAGTTGATGCGTCAGCGCTCGCTGCGCCGCATCCCTGTGGTCGAGGGTGGCAAGTGTGTGGGCATCGTCTCGCTCGGGGACCTGGCGGTCGAGAAGGACCCCGACTCGGCACTGGCGGACATCAGCGCCGCCCCGCCGAACGAGTAAGAGACAAGGATGGCCGCAAAACGCTCACGGCCCGCGACTCGGTCGCGGGC
>DASZKM010000249.1:0-5587 GCA_035947055.1 Actinomycetota bacterium | reverse complement strand
CCGAGGTCGGGGTCATACAGTGCAAGCAGGTCAAGGATGTCGTACTCCGGGATGTCTAGGGTCAGCTGGTGCCCGTTGAAAACGAGGTTGGTCGCACCGCTGCCCGGCTCGATCTCCCAGCCCGAGAAGACCGAGTCAGGACTGGGGGTTGCCGTCAGCGTAAGGCCCGAGATTCCGCCATCGATGAAAGGGAAGACCAACGCGTACGCCTGGTGACAGTCGCCGCCACAATTGATCCCGGCCGGCGAGCTGGTCACCGTTCCCGACCCGCTCCCGGTCCTGGCCACGGTGAGGTCCGAGTCCCCCACATTGGGGTTGGGAACGGCGGCGGCTGCCGGGGTCGCAGGGCCAAGGATGAACCCGGCCATGGCGATGACCAGCCCCGCGACGGAAAGACTTCGAAGTGATCGACGCGCCTTCATGTGCTTCCCCTTCCGTTCTTCCACCGGCCCATTGCCGGAGAGTTCCGTAGCGGATGGTCTGCTTTGCTCGAATGCCGGTCAATCGTCCGATTGGGTGGTTCTCGCGATGGTCAATCCTGGCTAGTCATTTGTGAGCAGGAGTTACGCCCGGGTTGAGTCGTTACGAGATAGCTACGGGACCTTTCGTCCCGGTGACCCGCCAACGATCGGCGGTCATCTCGACCACCCAGGTCTGCCAGGTCCCGGCCAGGTTCCCCAGGTAGCTGCTGGCGGCGACCTCGACGCGGTCGCCCTCCCCATGGATGGGGCCGAGGGTCACAAGGATCCCCCCGCCTTCCACGCGGCTTCCGTCTCCAGGTGGGCCGATCACCGACTCGCGGTCGGAGATGAACTCCACCCGGGCCACCGGAGCCAGCGCGCGTTGCAGGCGGGCTCGGATCTGCGCCGGGAAATCTCGAATCACACCGGTCGCGCCATCCGGGTCGGCGGCTCCCGCAACGCTGTGGTCGAGGATGTAGACGATGGGGAAACCGGACGGCTGTCCTTCCTCGGTGACCATGTGCTTCACGACCGTGCTGTAGATGGCCACGGCACGGGCAGTGGGATCCGAGGCTTTGGGTGCATCCGTGCAGCCCGCGCCGGCCAGAGCGAGCGCCGCACAGAGAAGAGTTCGCATCCTGAGGATCGGACGTCGCGCGGGGTCGGAGGGTTCCATGTGGGGCGCTATACTTGCCGCGTTGCCCCCGTTGGGGACGGGCATCGCCCCCATCGTCTAGCGGCCTAGGATACCGCCCTTTCAAGGCGGCGGCACGGGTTCGAATCCCGTTGGGGGCACGGAGGGCGGAAGCGTTGGGCCTGTGGAGCAGTCTGGAGTGCTCGCGACCCTGTCAAGGTCGAGGTCGGGGGTTCAAATCCCCTCAGGCCCGCGAGCTGAAAGCGCCGGAATGGCGCGCATCACTGGCGAGGTAGCTCAGTTGGCAGAGCACTCGGCTGAAAACCGGGGTGTCGGCGGTTCGAATCCGTCCCTCGCCACGACGAGGCTCCGCCCCATCGCGGAGCCGCCGCTTTAGCCGTCTAGACCGTCGAACGATCTAGGAGCTCGCGAACTTCGGTCTCGCGATACCGGCGGTGCCCGCCGAGAGTCCGGATCGACGAGAGCTTCCCGGCCTTCGCCCACCGAGTGACCGTCTTCGGGTCGACGCGGAAGAGTGACGCCACCTCGGCAGGGGTCAGGAGCCGCTCGCCGTCGCCGTTACCGTTGCTGCCGTTCGTGTGGTGCATCTGCATTCGGATACCTCCTTCCGGTTCGACTCATATTGTCCGTACTGACCGGCGGGAGGTACATAGACAAAGGGGGCCATTTTCGCCATGGCCCGTATGGGCTAGTTACCCGCGCGTGGCGTTGGCGGCACGGTCAGGCCCAGGGACCGCGAGGCCCCTGGGCCGACCTGCTCGGGCTGGGCTCAGGCCGTGCTGGCCTGGCGCCGTCCGATGACGATCAACGCGATCCCCAGGAGAGCGAGCCCCAGCGCGATAGCGACCAGGGGTCCAGGGGTCGATCCCGTGAACGCGAGCTCCCCTGGTGCCCCCGGGGCCCGCGTGACCTCGGCGGGCTGGATCTCCCTGGGCTGCACCTCCGGCGGCGGGCCGGGGGGAGGTCCCGGAGGAGGCGCCACCGGCGGTGGACCAGGCGGAACTGGAGGAGGGACCACCGGCGGTCGGCAGCCAGAGTGCGCCGGGTTGGTCTTGCCCACGCCGCTGTTGCCATCGCACTCATAGCCGTTGTTCGCGTCCGTCCCGTCCGGGAACTGTCCGGGTGGGTTCTTGTAATCGGCGTTGCCCACGCAGCCGGCGCACGGACGTCCGCCGCCGCCGGTGCCATTTCCGTTCAGGGAGGCGGTGCCATCGCAGGTCGAGTCGTACGCGCTGCCGGTCGGCGTCCGAGGGTGCTTGTTGGTGCACGTCGGCTGCGGACCATGCGTGGCGCCCTGGCTGGTGACCGTGGTGCTCGTCGAACTGGTCGTCGACGAGCTGGTGGTGGACGACCCGCCGGTGCTCCCACCCTTGTTGACCTTGCCCCCACCGGATGCCGTGGGCGCGGTAGCCGCGGCCGTCGTTCCACCGTCCGCCGAGGACGACGTGGTGGCCGTCTCCGTGCTCTGGGCGTTGGTGTTGCTCTCGGGCGGGCCGCCCTCGTGGTCGGGAGCGTGGTGTCCCAGAGCGGGGACTGTGAAGAACAGGGAGAAGATCAAGATCACCGCACCGGCGACCTGCAGGGCTGTACCGGCGCTGCCGCGGCTTCCCCGCTCAGGGCTATAGGGCGATGGATTTGGCATCGGGCCTCCAATCCGGCCATTCGGCCGACCCCTATTTCTCCCCCTTTTGTCGTACATGCGAAACCCACGCACAGTAGCAATTGTCATTCTTTTCCGCTTTTTGTCACTCTCGGGGCCTGAGCGGCCTCTGCTATAGTCCGCGCGCTGGTGCCCTCCCGGGCGCCGCCGATGGAGCCGGCCGTGGGAGTGTTCTCAGAGCTGGGCGACGAATACGAGGAGGTCGTGTTCTTCCACGACCCCGCGTCCGGACTGAGGGCCATCGTCGCCATCCACTCCACGGTTCTGGGTCCATCTTTGGGCGGGACCCGCTTCTATCCGTTCCCCACGGAAGAGGAAGCCCTGCGCGACGTCCTCAGGCTGGCCCGGGGCATGACCTACAAGGCCGCGGCGGCGGGCCTCGATCTAGGCGGCGGCAAGGCGGTGATCATCGGCGACCCGACACGGGACAAGTCCGAGGAGCTCCTCCGCACGTACGGCCGGTTCATCCAGTCCCTGGGCGGTCGGTACATCACGGCCGAGGACGTGGGTACCTTCCGGGAGGACATGGACCTGGTCCGTCGGGAAACCCGGTGGGTGACGGGGGTCTCGCGGCGGCTGGGGGGGTCCGGAGATCCCTCCCCGGTGACGGCCTTCGGGGTGTTCCAAGGGATCCGAGCGTGCGCCGAGGAAGCTCTTCGCACGAACTCGCTGGAGGGCCTGCGCGTGGTGGTTCAGGGGGTTGGGAAGGTGGGCTACCACCTGGTCCGCCACCTCAGCGAGGCGAAAGCCCAGGTCACGGTGGCCGACGTGGACGTCGACCTGGTGGCCAGGGCGGTCAACGAATTCGACGTGGAGACCGTGGAGCCCGCGAAGGCCCACGCCCAGGAGTGCGAGATCTTCTCCCCGTGCGCCATGGGCGCTGTGATCCGCGATGACACGTTGCCCGAGCTGAAGTGCAGCGTGGTGGCCGGTGCGGCCAACAACCAGCTCGAGCGGCCCGAGCACGCCGAGGCCTTGGGCGATCTGGGGATCCTGTACGCGCCCGACTACGTCATCAACGCGGGGGGCCTGATCAACGTGGCCGACGAGCTGATGGGCTACGACCGGGACCGGGCCATGGCCAAGGTGGAGGGCATCTACCGAACGCTCCGTGAGGTATTCCGCCTCGCCAGGGTGGACGGGATCACCAGCGCCCAGGCCGCCGACCGACTGGCTCAGTCACGGATCGACCGGGTTGGCCGCATCCGACTGGTGCGGATGCCGGGCGAGAACGGGCCAGATTCACCACCGGCCTGAACGTGGGCCATTCGTCCTACGTGGTATCCAGCAGATTTGCTTCCCCCGTCCGCCCCTGGTAGACCTTGACCAGACTTGCCCGACGCCCGACGGACAAGCCGACCGGGGCGGCGGACCGTTGCCGCACTCGGTATATGCGTAGCCCTGAGCTTCCAGGTTGCGGTGGGTTCAGGGACCGCATCTGCAGCCTCTTCCCAGGAGGCCTCGCTCTACCAGATGATCAATTCCGCCCGGGCAGACGCAGGCCTTGGCGGGCTCTCCTTCAACAGCCAGCTCTCTTCAGAGGCTCGCAAACACAGCTCACGGATGGCCAATCAGCACCGGCTGGCCCATCACAGCTGCCTGTCCTGCACCTTCGGTGGCGGCGGGTGGAGCGTGATGGGCGAGAACGTGGGTGCTGGCACCAGCCTCGCTGCCGTTCACCGGAAGATGATGCGGAGCTCCAGCCACCGGAACAACATCCTGAAGCAGGGTTATGACCGGGTCGGGGTGGGGGTCGTCCGGGCCCGGGGGTTGGTCTGGGTGACCGAGATCTTCGCCGGATAGCGACCCTCGCGGACTGCCCCAAATAACAGAACGGCGGGCCGCTCTCGCGACCCGCCGCTCAGGTGGTCAGTGCTCGGTCAGGACCTGGTGGCCCGCCTGCGCCCGGCGAAGATCAGGATCCCGCCGAGGAGGGTGAGCCCCGCAGCTCCGGTGGCCAGCGGTGCGGCCGTCAGTCCGGTGAAGGCCAGTGCTCCCTCGTCCCCAGCTTCCACCGCAGGTGCGGCTGGGTTCGTCTCCACCTCGCCCAGCACCTGCGCCCCAGGAGGCGGTCCCGGCGGAGGCCCAGGAGGCGGTCCCGGCGGAGGCCCAGGAGGCGGCCCCGGCGGAGGCCCAGGAGGCGGGCCCGGCGGAGGCCCAGGAGGCGGCCCCGGGGGCGGCGACACACGGCAGCCGGAGTGCGCAGGGTTGCCCCGCGCCACACCGCTGTTGCCGTCGCACTCGTAGCCAACGTTCGGGGCGTCCTTTCCGTTGGTCGCCTGGCCGGGAGGATTCTTGTTGTCGGCATTGCCCACCGAACCGGCCTCATGCGGGGCACCGCCGTTGTTCCCGTTCCCCGAGTCGAAGCCAGGGCTGTTGCAGTACTCACCGCAACCGGTAGTAGCGCCGCCGCTCGTGGTGGCCTGCGCCGTCGAGTCGGTTGTCGCCTGGGTGGTGGTCGACGTGCTGCTGTCGGCCTCAGTCGCCGGCTTGCCCTGGCCCTGGCCGTGGTTGTCGTTGTGATGGCCGAAGGCTGGGCCGGTCATCCACAGGGCGAGCACGATCGCGGCCGGGCCAGCGAGCAGCCCCACCCGTCGCCTGCGTGCGTTCCGTGTCATTCGCGGGTCCCCTCTCTCCGTACTGCCCCTTCGTGGGGCTGAGGAAGCTCAGTCTAGGAACACGTTGCGTGCTTGAGAAGACTTTTGTGAACGTTTAGTCACAAAACCACCCGGTCGCGCTATCCAGGGATAGTCCGAGATGACTAGTCACACGTCGGCCGATCGTGGGACGACCCACAAAGAAGAGCGGCGG
>DASZKM010000248.1:0-5715 GCA_035947055.1 Actinomycetota bacterium | reverse complement strand
GCTGTTCGCCCGTTAAAGCGGTACGCGAGCTGGGTTTAGAACGTCGTGAGACAGTTCGGTCCCTATCCGTCGTGGGCGCAGGAGACTTGAGGAGAGCTGTCCCCAGTACGAGAGGACCGGGACGGACGGACCTCTGGTGTGTCAGTTGTCGTGCCAACGGCACTGCTGATTAGCCACGTCCGGAAGGGATAAGCGCTGAAAGCATCTAAGTGCGAAGCCCTCTCCAAGATGAGGTCTCCCTCGGGGAAACCCGGTAAGGCCCCTCGCAGACTACGAGGTTGATAGGCCGGAGGTGTACGCACGGCAACGTGTTCAGCCGACCGGTACTAATAGGCCGAGGACTTGGCTCGCTCGCGCTCGCTATGGAGTTCCGGGGTCACCCGGAGCTCGCACCCTCTCAGCGTTTCGGTGGCTATAGCGGAGGGGAAACACCCGGTCCCATTCCGAACCCGGAAGTTAAGCCCTCCAGCGCCGATGGTACTGCCCTGGAGACGGGGTGGGAGAGTAGGTCGCTGCCGAGACATCTTTCGTCGAGGCCCCTTCGGGGGCCTCGACGTGTTTTTGGGTACGGTTCGTGACGTGTCCGACCGCGGCCGCGACCGCAAGCCGCCCCGGCGGCGGCCTCCTCGCCCCGCTTCTCGCCACGGCGCGGGGGACCCCACCTCCCGTCGAAGCACGGGCCGAGGAGCCTCATCTACCCGGCGAACCTCAGGTCGCGGTGGTGCTCGGCGCGCGACCGCGCGGGCACCTTCACCCTCCCGCCGAGGATCCACAGCCAAGCCGCGGGTGGACGTGGCACTCCCGCGCGAGGTGGTCGAGGACATCCGGGCGGCGGCCGGCGGTCGCAGCAACAAGGCGGTTGAGTTCGTCAAGGAAGCGGTGGATGCGCTGGAGCACGGCCGGCCCCGCGACGCCGAACGGGCCGCCGGCGAGGCCAAACGGCTGGCACCTCGGTCCGGTGCTATCCGGGAGGTTCTGGGGCTCGCGCACTACCGGGCCGGCAGATTCCGCGAGGCTCTCCGCGAGCTGCAGTCCTACCGCCGGCTCACCGGACGGCCAGACCAGAACCACCTGATCGCCGACTCGCATCGGGCCCTGGGCGCGCCCGCCAAGGCGCTGGGCCCGGTCGAGGAAGCCATGGCTGCTCGGATCCCGGAAGACGCCCGGGCGGAGGCGGCGGTGGTGGGAGCCGCCGCCCTGGCCGACCTGGGACGGTACGACGAGGCGCTGACGATGCTTCGGAGGTTCCACCCGCGGGGGGGCGGCGTTCGTCCCCACGACCTCCGGGTCTGGTACGTGCGAGCGGACGTCCTGGACCGAGCCGGCCGCCGGCGGGAGGCCGCCCGAGAGTTCGGAAGGATCATGGAGCACGACCCGGACGCCTTCGACGTGGCTGAACGGCTGGCCGCGCTGTCTTGATCTGGTCAGTCGGACCGCGGCTCGGCCGTGAGCACGTGGTCCCCCCGGACCTCCTCGACCCGCACCGAAGCCACGTTCATCAGCGAGATGGCCACCCGGCTTCCGAAGCTCCCGCGACCGTCGGCCAGCGTTGTCTCTCCGAGGGCCAGGCTGGCGCCGTCCTCCGTCTGGAGCTCGATCCGGTAGGTGCCCGAACCGTCGTCGGCGTCCACCACCAGGAAGACCCACGACGGCTTCCCCTCGTAGGCGAACACCAGGCCGGAAGGCTCCCCGGCGGGATCGTGGAGCTCCAGCGCTCCGAAGTAGCTCCCCTCGGCGTGCTCCAGCGCCCGGCGGTAGAACCCCGCGAACTCCCGGTCCTCCCGGGACACGGCGTACTCAAAGCCCAGAGCCAGCAGCGCGGCGAACAGCCCGACGGTGGCCGCGGCCAGGAGCTGCCGAACCCTCAGCCACGTCCGCTCCCGCCGAGGAAGGGCCCCGCCCGCCGACATGCTCTGGATGGCGCGCGACTCGAATCCCACCGGCGGCTGCTGGACCGGAGCCAGGAACAGGAGCTCGTCGGCGATGCCCGACAGCTCCTCCAGCTCCGTTCGGCACTGCAGACAACCGGCCATGTGCTCCAGGGCCCGGGCCCGGTCCCGTCCCGACGCGATCCCCAGCGCCACCTCGGGGAGCAGCTCCCGAACCTCGTGAGCCTCAGTGCTCATCGTCCACCTCGAGGACGCTGCGAAGCTTCTGCATGGCCGCCCGGATCCGCGTCTTTGCCGTCCCCAACGGGATGTGTTCGCGCTCGCTGATCTCGCGGGCCGTCCAGCCGTAGAACGCGGCGAGCAGAAGAGCCCGCCGCTGCTCGTCGGGAAGGGTGGTCAGTGCCCGGCGCAACCGATGGGTCTCCCATCCGGTCATCGCCCGTTCCTCGGGATCCGGGTCCTCGTCGGCAGCCGCCAGCGACAGCATGGTCTCCGGGTCGATCGGATCGGCCCGTCGCAGACGCCGGGCGTCGCTGGCCGCGTTCCGAGCGATGGTCAGGAGCCAGCTGGGAACCCGGCCACGACGCGGGTCGTAGGCGGCGGCGTGGCGCCAGGCCCGGACGAACGTCTCCTGGGCCACTTCCTGCGCGGTATCCCGATCGCCCACGATCACCAGGGCCAGTCCGAAGACCCGCCCCTGGAACCGCCGGACGAAGATCGCGGCGGCTTCGGGGTCGCCGGCGGCCATCCCGGCGAGCAGCGATTCGTCCGAAGCTTCCCACCCCATGGGATTACTCCTCCACGGCCCAGCAGGGATTGTCCCCGCTCGCCGGGGTCATCCTAGGGTGAGCTGCTTCTCATCGGGGAGGCAATCCCCCCGGGGGGTTGGGACGGTAGTACCTGGTTGAGGGCGTAAGCCTTCGAGGCCCCGGGCACGCGGGCAGCTCGGGGCCTCACGCTTGCCGGGGCGAGTCGGGTTGCCCGAACCGCTCTCAGGGCCCGGGGGGAGGGTCGAAGACCTCGAGCTTTCCGACCATCCAGGGATGAGGCGCGCAGTAGAAGGCGTATGTGCCGAGAGCCAGTGTCTCGACCCGGGCCACCGGGGCGCTCTCCCCGGTGGTGATGAGCTGAGCCTCGAAGAGTGGTTTTCCCTCCTCGTCGACGCGATCCGACACGATGTTGTGCTCGACGAAGTCGAGGTTCGTATAGATGAGCGATTCGCCCACCGGGAGCAGGATGTTCTCCGGAAGGAATCGGAACTGAACGGTGGTCACTCGCTGAGGCGGACCGGAACCTTCAGGGACGGCGGCCGCGGACCCGGAACCGAGGCTCAGAGCCGCCATGGCCACGATCAGGAGAGTTCGGCGTGTCACCACGGAACCCCGTTCTCGATCCGAGGCGTGAGGACCTGCTTGTTCGGATCCCACGGGCTCAACCCACGGCCGTACTCCAACACCTCGATCCGGTCACCGGTCACCCGGATGTACGAGTAACCGGTGTTGTTGCGCTCGTTGCTCTCCAGGATGTTGTTCATGGGGTCGGCCGTGAGGCGCACCACGTACAGACCGTCCTCGTTCGTACCGAACTCCACGAAGTTGCCAGGCCGCTGCCACCGGTACACGTCCCCCCATCCCACCGACATGCCGAGTCTGCTGCTGGCTCCCTCCTGGCAGTTGCCGGCGTTGCCGCTGGTTCCGGGAAGGGCGGCCACGAACCGATGCCAGTCCGCGATGGCCTGGTCGGCGGGGCTGTACCCGAGCTTCTGGCCCGAGCCGGCGGCGAACAGAGTGCCCATCTCGGGATCGGCCACCTTGTAGAGCTCGTTGTAGAAGATGTCCCTCACATGCGTATGGAAGTGCGTCCTGTGGAACTCGAAGGATCCCGCGGGACGAGAGAGCGGCGGCCCGTCGGCCCGCTGCACGCACTGGAACATCGGACCTTCCGTCTGGCCGCCACCGGCCCACCGCATGTCGAAGTTCCCCGGGCCGACGTTGACCATCCCGAAGGAGAAGCGAAGGCAGCGGTTCGCGCCATCCTCGGCCATCTCGTCCGCGGCGCACGACAGCGGATGGATTCCCGCCACGTCGAGCGGTGGGTTGATGTCGTCGGGCGGAAACAGGCCGTTGAGCGGATTCGCCGGGGCGATGAAGCTGAACTCGTATGGCGCCGTGGGCCGCAGGTCGGGCAGCAAGAACCCATTCTCATCCGCTTGTTCCGTGGAGATGTGCTGTTCGAGCTTGGCTCGCATCTGGAACGTTGTATTCGATGCGCTGTAGGGACGCACCAGGATCGAGTACGTCCCGACCGGAGGGTTGTCCACGAACAGTTCGGCGTTGAACCGGTTTCCGTTCCGCTGTGACACGGTGGTGCCATCCGGGGACCTGATCTCTGTGTAGAAGTTGTCGTTGCGGGCGGGAACGTCGATGGCCACCCGCAACCGAGCGGCGCCGGGGCTCTCCACGGCGAGTTTGTACTGGAAACAGGGGGAGTTCTGGCATGTCGAGAGGCCGTTGTCGCCGAGGAGAGGAAGCGAGTGCTGTGGAGCATCCCCGACGGAAGCCCCTTTCCAGAATACGAAGGATCGGTCCGGATCGTCGGGGCTCTCCTGAAGCCGGAGGGCGCCGACGAGCGGAGCTTCCTCCTGGCCCGAAGCCAGGCCGGGCAGCGCCAAGAGCGTCGCCAGCAGCAGCGTCGCCAACGAGACGCGGCTCAGCGGGCGGGCTGATCGTCTGGCGGTCATGGGTCCCTCCTGCAGCGCAGGCGGATGACGCCCGCGGACATGGTTTTCGTCGAGACGAGCTTGGCTTCCTTTGTGCAGGTGCACATGGAGGTGGTGGACGATGGCAGGCTCATGGGCGCTCCTCCCGGCCGGGCGCTGGCGGGGCCGGTCTCCTGCCAGTAACTACGCTCCGCCGACCGCCCGGGATTTCTCCAGGTAGCGGATGAGCCCCATGGCGTTCATCTCGTAGCTGGACAGGAGCTCGTATCGCTCCAGCGTGTCTTCTCCCCACCGGTCCGTTCGAACATCGTCAGCGGTGCCCGTTCGGAGCCGCTTCACGACCTCCGGGAGCTGGTCGGTCTCCCTCAAGGCTGCCGCTACCACGTCGGTCCACGCCCGAAGCCGGTCGATGGCCAGGCGGCACAGATCGGCCACCTTCGGGGAGGGACCGAAGTGGCTGAAGAGGAGAAGCGGTGGCTCCCGCCCCGCGATGCGCTCGACGCTGCCGACGGCAAGCTCCAGATCGAATTCCGGCGGCGGGGTCGCTGGGCGGAGCACCCCGACGTCGGGAAGGAACACTCCCACGGCATCGCCGACGAAGATCCCACCGGAGGCCGAGTCGGCCAGGGCCACGTGATGTCCGGCGTGGCCCGGCGTGTACAGGGCCTCCAAATCGCGGTCGCCCAGCGGGACCCGATCCCCGTCGCGCAGCGACCGGAGGCGGTCGGCGGGCACCGGATGGACGGGTCCGAACAGCTCTTGGAGGCGAGTCTCCCCATACACCCGCGAGGCGCTGGCCACGAGCTTGGTGGGGTCGGCGAGATGCGGAGCGCCTCGCTCGTGCACCCACACCGCGGCCCGGGGGAAATGTGGCGCCAGGGCGCCCGCGCCGCCCGCGTGGTCGAGGTGGATGTGGGTCACCACGATATGGGCCAGGTCGTTCGGGCCCACCCCCAGTGCCTCCAGGCCCTTCCGAACCGCCTCGACCGACGTGGTCGGACCCGTCTCCACGATGGCAGGTTCCCGGGCTTCGACCAGGTATGCGGAGGTCATCCGGTCCCGGCCGAACATCTCGGTGTCGATCGCCTGGATGCCCTCGGCGACCTG
>DASZKM010000247.1:0-26422 GCA_035947055.1 Actinomycetota bacterium | reverse complement strand
GGACAGGACACCGATGGACGCGGCCACCGACTCTCCTTGCGCCAGGGACTGCATGTACAACCCGGGATCGTGCAATGGCAGCGATTCGATGTCGGACTCCAGGCGGTAGCTGGTCGTGCCCACCCCTTCCAGCAGGTACCCTGCTCCGGCGAGGGCCGAGTCGCCGAACCCGTTCACCACCGCGAACTGCTGGATCGCGCGGGTCGTCGGGTCGTACGTGAAGTGGGGATTCGGCCAGTCCGCAGGGACCGCGGTCATCGTGCTGTGGGCGGTGAAGCTGTCGGTCCCACCACCATCTGCCAGCACTCCTGCCGCCCCGAAGACCCCGATCCCGCCGATGCTCACGGCCGCTCGCCCCGGAAGCGTGGCTTCGCCCAGCTCTTCGCCCTCCTCGCCGAAGGCGGTGCCGATCACCGGGTGGGCGATCCCTCGCCCGGTGTACGCGTCGTTGCCCGCCCCATCGACCATCACGCCGACCCCGCCGAGCACCGCTTCGCCCATCCCCCCGGCGCCACCGTTGCCGCCGGTCACCTCCGACGACAGCGTGTAGACATCGTCGCCGGCAGCATCGACCATGAACCCCGTCCCGCCCAGCAGTCCCAGGCCCATGCCGACGGTCTCTGCCTTCGTGGATTCGCTCTTGTACAGGTCGTTGCCGGTGACGTCGAACAGGATCCCCACGCCGCCCAGCGAGCCATACCCATAGCCGTATCCGAGCTGAGGGGTGTACCGGTCGTTGCCGGTGAGATCCAGCACTAGCTCCGCGGACAAGCTCGCGAAGGCCAGATCGTTCGTGTACGTGTCGTTCCCACCGAGATCGATGATCATCTGGCGGTCCCGAACGTACGTGTTGTCGCCCGTGCCGCCGACGCAGATGTTCGTGAGGTCCAGCACGTCACATTCGACGGCAGCAGAGCTCGCGAGCATCGTCGTCCCCGCCGTCTGAAGGGTCGGCATGGCGCCATCGACGGCGGCGGCGATCAACGCGGCGGCGTTCAGGGCCGGTCCGGAGTCCACGGGCTGGAGGCCTCGTGCGGCGCGAACATCCGTTGCGCCAGTGACCGCGATGTCCTGGGCCACCGCGGCCGCCCAGTCCGGGAGGCCGGCCGCCGGCCCCTCCTCGACCAAGGCAGTGGCTCGCTCTACGGCGGAGGCGATCGAGGCCACGGCCTCGTCAAGCGTCGCGGGGGCCGCAACCACGGGCGCTCGAATGGCGTCCTCCCGGTCGGCGGCGATCGCTCCGGCCCGGACCGCGGCGGTCAGGTCGCCGCCACCCAGGGCGGCCCGCAGCGCGGCGACCTCCTGGCGCGCAGGTGCCACGCGCGACTCGATGAGCGCTCGGGCCTCCTCGGCCCCGATCGTGGCAGCACCGGCTCGAGTGGGGAGAAGCAGGCCGAGCAGGACGAAGACACTGAGGAACGATCGCCGGGCGGCGGGCATGGAACCTCCTTGTTCCGGTCTGACGGCTATGAAGATTCGCCGTTGGCCAGCCTGAATCCTTCGCCCGCCCTGCTAGACGGGCAGCACCCCGTGCTTGCGCCAGGGCCGCTCCACCCGCTTGGTGTGAGCGATCTCCAGACCGCGGGAGATCACCTTGCGGGTCTCCGCCGGCTCGATGAGATCGTCGACGAATGACCAGCCCGCCGCGATCTCGGCCTTGATCTGAGATCGGACGGTCTCGATCATCTGGTTCCGGAGCTCATCCTGCGCTTCCTGATCCCCGGCCGATTCGATCTGCTTGCGGAAGATGATGTTGACCGCCCCCTCCGGCCCCATCACCGAGATCTCTGCGGTGGGCCACCCCACGATGAGATCGGGTTCGTACGCTCGGCCGTTCATCACGTAGTAGCCCGCCCCGTATCCCTTCCGGAGCACCACGGTGACCTTGGGAACGGTGGCCTCCGCCACCGCGAAGAGCATCTTGGCGCCGTGACGGATGATCCCCTGCTTCTCGACGGCCGAGCCCACCAGGAATCCCGGGCAGTCCATGAGGAACACCAACGGGATGTGGAACGCGTCGCACAGCCATACGAACCGCGCCGCCTTGTCCGCGGCGTTCACGTCCAGCGCTCCCCCCAGGACCATGGGCTGGTTGGCCACGATCCCCGCGGGGCGTCCTCCGAACCGAGCCAGACCGGTGACCAGGTTCTTGGCCCAGTCCGGCTTGATCGGGAAGAACCGGCCGTCGTCGGCGATCGAGGCGATCACCTTTCTGATGTCGTACGCCTGTCGGGGGTTGGCGGGGACGATGTCCGCCAGGTCGTCACACGAACGGTCCGGCGGATCGTCGGAGGCCACGATGGGCGGCGGCTCCAGGTTCGACGACGGAAAGAACGACAGATACTCGCGCACCACCTGGAGGCACTCCACGTCGTCCTCGACTTCCACGTCGGCGACGCCGGACACCTTGGTGTGGACCTGGGAGCCGCCCATCTCCTCCGCGGTCACGTCCTCGCCCACGGCGGCCTTCACCAGCGGCGGGCCACCCAGGGCCATATGCGACGTGCCCTTGACCATCGGGACGAAGTCGGCGAGTCCGGGGATGTACGCGGTCCCGGCGGCGCCGGGCCCCATCATGGCCGCCACTTGTGGAACCTCGCCGCTCATGTGGACCTGTTCCCGGAACTGGTCGCCGGTCCGGGCGAACATCGACCCGGTAGCCTCCTGGATCCGGGCCCCCGCCGAGTCGATGAGCCAGACGATCGGGATCCGCTCCCGGAGGGCCAGCTCGCGCATGCGCGTGGCCTTCATCTCTCCGACCATGCCGATCGAGCCGGCCATCACCGTGAAGTCGTAGGCGATGACTACTACCCGGCGGCCATCCACGGTCCCGATCCCGCACACGCACCCATCGGCAGGGGTGCGCTTCCCTTGCATGGCGGGTGACGACGACTGGTGATGGGTCAGCAGGCCCATCTCGGTGAACGATCCTTCATCGAAGAGAAGGTCCAGCCGCTCCCGAACGGTGAGCTTTCCCTGCGCGTGCTGCTTCTCGATACGGTCGGCGCCACCCATCCGCCGGAAGTCCTCTTTCTTCCGGCGAAGCTCGGTGGCATGGGTCCGCATGTCGGGACCGGAGTAGGTGAGGGTCGGTGCGCGCTTCGAAGACTCGGCGCCGGGCGACGCCTGTGGTCCGGCCATGTCAACCTCCTGGGGGCCCTTCGCCGGGAGCGATCCTCCCGATGCTTGCCCGGGCCCGCAGGGCGAAGTCTACGCCTGCTACCGGCCCTTCCAGTCGGGCTTGCGCTTCTCCAAGAACGCCGAGACGCCTTCGATGAGGTCCTCCGCCTTGAGGTTCTCGGCCAGCATCTCCTTCAAGTGATCCACGGCCCGCCCGAACGGCAGGTCTTCGGCACCGGTGAACGAGCGCTTGCCCAGGCGCAGCACGTGCGGGCTCTTGGACGCCAGCTCCCCGACCAGCTCTTCCACCGCACGGTCGAGCTCGTCCCGGGGTACGACCCGGTTCACGATCCCCCACCGCAGGGCGTCCGCGGCTCCAACCCTCCGGCCGGTGAGCATCAGCTCCAGGGCGACCTTCCGTGGAACGGTGCGCTGGATGACCGCCGTGATGACGTGAGGCCACAGCCCGATATCGATCTCCGGGGTGCCCACCTCAACGTCATCGGCGGCAACGGCAAGGTCGCACGCCAGCATCAGCCCGAACCCACCGCCGAGCGCTCGCCCGTTCACCCGCGCCACCACCGGTTTCGGGTGATGCCACACCGCGTCGATGAGCCGGGACACGGCCGCCGGCGCGGACTCCGCCGCGTCGGCGCTCTGGAACCCGCCGATGTCACCGCCCGCGGAGAACGCCCGGTCCCCGCCCCCGGTGATGACCACCACCCGGACGTCGTCGTCGCGGCCGGCGCGGGCCAGAGCCTCGACCAGCTGCGAGATCACCTCCGGACTCAGCGCGTTGCGACGCTCCTCGCGGTCGATAACCAGCCACGTGGCTGGGCCGTGCCGCTCCTCGCGAACCGTCATGACGGCAGCACGTGAACCGGTCGGGCGATGGTCGGGACGCGCGCGACGTGCCTAGTCGAGACCGCCGACCTGGATCAGGCCTTCGGCCAGCTTGCGGATCGAGTCCGCGGGGAACCGGCGGTGTCCGCCGAGGGTCCGGGAGTGCGGGAGCTTCCCGTCCTTTGCCCACCGAGTCACGGTCTTGGGCGAGACATGCAAGATGTCCGCGACCTCGGCTGTCTTGAGATACATGGCGTCTTTCGCCTGCGACATTCCGCTCCCTCCTGTTGCCCGCTCTGCTGGCGAGTATACGCCTGAGGTGCGGTTTCGGACTACCGGGCGAATCGGGAGCGTCGGGACGTTCGGGTGGATTTCCCCCCTCGCGGACGCGGTCCCAAGAAAAAAAGAGAGAGCCGGCCCCACGGCCGGCTCTCGACTGGGCGAGCCTCAGGACTTCCGGCCCCGAGTGGTGATCGCCTTCCGGCGAGCGGAACCGATCTGCACCGGGATCTTCTTCGGGGCCGTCAGCTCCGCCACGCCGGGAACCACCACCTCGAGGATCCCGTTCTCGAAGCTCGCCTGGATGTCGCTCTCCTTCACTCCCTCGGGCAGGAGGATCCTGCGCTCGAACGAGCCGTAGGCCGTCTCGAACCGCGAGATGCCGTTGCTCTCCGCGCGCTCCTCGTGCCGGCGCTCGCCCTTGATGGTCAGGACGTTGTCCTGCACGGTGATGTCGACGTCCTTCTCGGGATCGACCCCTGGAAGCTCCGCACGGACGACCAGGTCGCCCTCGCGGTGGAAGACGTCGACGGCGGGGACCCACGTCCTGCCGTTGCCCAGGCCGGGCCAGTCGAGCCCGCCGGTCATACGTCGCAGGAGAACGTCCATGTCCCGCTGGACGTCGAACAGCCCCTGCCACGGGGACCAACGAACCAGAGCCATGAACCATCACCTCCTCTTCCGACGATCTATGGCTCACGGAAAAGATAGCAAGCCCCGGGTCCCCGTGTCAAGATATCTGACAACAGCACCATCAGATGTGAGGCTGACGAAGGGGCGTGATGCTGACCGTTGGTCAGTCGAGAGGCGGGGATGTCAGCAGGGCGCGGATCCTGATGGCCACCGAGTCGGGCATCTCCACCGCGATCCCGCACTTGCGGCGAACGAGCTCCCGGACCCGGCTTCGGAACTCCCCCCGGGAGAAGCAGTCCCGGCACTCCGCGAGGTGCTGCTCCACCTCCCGGCCGGCGTCGCCCCCCAGCTCGGCGTCCAGATAGGACTCCAGGATGGACAATGCGTGCTCGCAGTCCATCACTTCACCAGACCTCGTTCGCGCACCACATCCCACAACCGACGCTCGAGCGCTCTTCTTCCGCGATGCAGCCGTGACATGACGGTGCCGATGGGGACATCCAGGATGTCCGCGATCTCCTTGTAGGAGAACCCCTCCACGTCCGCCAGTAGCACGGCGAGGCGGAAGTTGTCCGGCAGGCTGGCCAGCGCTTCCTGCACGTCCTCGTCGGGGATGGCCTCCAGGACGGTGGCCTCCGCGGATGGCTCAGCCTCACGGCCTCCCAGGCGATCGTAGAGGTACCAGTCCTCGACGTCGTCGTCGGAGACGGTCTGGGGCTCGCGCTGGCGCTTCCGGTAGATGTTGATGAATGCGTTCATGAGGATCCGGTAGAGCCACGCCCGCAGGTTCGTCCCTTCCTCGAAGCTGGCGAAGCCCCGGTACGCCCGGAGGTAGGTCTCCTGGAGCAGGTCGCCGGCGTCATCGGGGTTCCTGGTCAGGCGCATGGCCGCCGCATAGAGCTCGGGCATCAGCGGCAGGGCGTCCCGCTCGAACCGCTCGTCCAGGGTGGCCCGCTCGCTCGTGGCCGGCACGGAGGGCTTCTCCATGGCCCAAGGATAGCGGCACGATGTGGGAACATAGGTGAGCAGCCGGTCACCCCGTGCCGGCGAGGAGACGCATGGGCGACGAGAACAACCGGCGGGGACGCTGGCAGGGATTCGATTTCGGCGGCGGCGGCGGTGGAGACCGCCGCCGGTGGCGTTTCACGCTCGGATACGTCCTGCTGGGCGTCCTGGTCCTTCTGCTCCTTCAGACCCTCTTCGTCCCCCAGCCCCGGGAGATCGAGTACTCCGAGTTCCTGGGCGCCGTGGAGCGAGGACGGGTGGAGCGGGTCGACATCTCGGAGACCGAGGTCACCGGTGAGTTTGCCGACGACCAGGGTCCGGGGTTCATCACCGTCCGTCCCCCGGGGATCGACCATCAGGAGCTCCTGGCGCTCCTGGAGGAGAACGGCGTCGAGTTCAGCGGCCAGCAGCCCAGCGCGTTCACGAACTTCCTGCTCTCGTGGATCCTGCCCATCTTCATCCTGGTGGCCATCTGGATGTTCGTGTTCCGCCGGATGGCCGGCGGAGGGGCCGCGGGCGCCCTGAACCTCGGCAAGCGCGGGGTCAAGATCTACGACCGCAAGGACCTCAAGACCACCTTCGCGGACGTGGCCGGGGTCGATGAGGCCGTCGAGGAGCTCCGTGAGCTGGTCGAGTTCCTCCGCAACCCCAAGAAATACCAGCGACTGGGAGGCCGGATCCCCAAGGGAGCCCTTCTGCTCGGCCCACCGGGATGTGGCAAGACGCTGCTGGCCCGGGCCGTGGCCGGCGAGGCCCAGGTCCCGTTCTTCTACATGTCGGGGTCGGAGTTCGTGGAGATGTTCGTCGGCCTCGGCGCCGCCCGCGTGCGCGAGCTCTTCCAGCAGGCCAAGGAGCGGGCGCCGTGCCTGGTGTTCCTGGACGAGCTGGACACCATCGGGAAGACGCGGGCCGGCGCGCTGGGCGCGGGACTGGGATCACACGACGAGCGGGAGCAGACCCTGAACCAGCTGCTGGTTGAGATGGACGGGTTCGATACGTCCAAAGGCGTCATCATCATGGCCGCCACCAACCGGCCCGACGTGTTGGACCCGGCGCTGCTGCGGCCGGGACGGTTCGACCGTCAGGTCATCGTGGACCGCCCGGATCTTCGGGGTCGCGAGGCCATCCTCAAGGTCCACGCCCGTGACGTCACCCTCAACACGAACGTCGACCTCCAGGTGATCGCCGCTCGGACCCCCGGGTTCACCGGAGCGGACCTCGAGAACGTGATCAACGAGGCCGCCCTGCTCGCCGCCAGGCGAGAGAAGGACTCGGTGGGGATGGAGGAGCTGGAGGAGGCCATCGACCGGGTTGTGGCCGGGCTGGAGCGGAAGAGCCGGGTGATGAGCGAGAAGGAACGGGAGATCGTCGCCTTCCATGAGATGGGCCACGCCCTGGTTGCGCTCACGGTGCCGAACGCCGACCCCGTGCACCGCGTGACGATCATCCCGCGGGGTGCCGCTGCGCTGGGCATGACCATGCAGCGGCCGCTGGAGGACCGCTACCTCATGACCGAGCCGGAGCTGAAAGACCGGCTGGCCATCCTGCTGGGGGGCCGCTCCGCCGAGGAAGTCGCGTTCGGCCAGGTTTCCACGGGCGCTCAAAACGACCTAGAGCGAGCGACGGAGATCGCTCGGGCGATGGTGTCGGAGTACGGGATGAGCGAGAAGCTCGGACCGCTGTCGTTCGGGCGTGACGGGTTCCGCAGCCCGGAGGGCCGGGCACTGTTCCCCGGAGAGCGTCCGGAGATGTCCGACCAAACGGCCCAGGTCGTGGACGAAGAGGTCTCCCGGATCGTGGGCGAGGCTCGGAGCCGGGCCCGGGACATCATCGAGCAGAAGAAGGACATCCTCCGCGACCTGGCCGGTCTCCTGATCGTCCGCGAGGTCCTGGAAGGGAAAGAGCTCAAGGACTTCGTCGAGGGCCGAACTCCGATCCCCTCAACCGACGATGAGCGCAGGCGGATCGAGAAGGAGCGGTCCGACGTCGATCGGAAGGCCGAGCAGGACCGCAGAGCGGCTGTGGGCGCCACCCCGCCGCCCGGAGAGCCCCCAGTCACCCAGCCCCTCCCGCCTCCGCCGCACCTCCAGCGGTAGCGGCGCGGGGAGAGTCAGGCAGCGGGGCGGAACGTGTTCAGGATCCGCCGGTGGTTCTCCGCGATGGCCTGGTGATCCGGCCCCACCCACGCGCCACCCAGAAGCACACGGTCCAGGACCCCGTCCCACGCCGCCAGCCCCTCACGGCAGTCCGACTCCGAGCCGACGATGGCGAACTCGTCGGCCATGGGCAGTGCCAGCTCGGCCATCTCGGCCAGGTCTCCTCGTCCGAACGCCTCGCGGAGCGGCCCGATCCGGTCGTCGAAGCCGTGCAGGGCGAGGACCGGCGCGTACGTTCGGGTCGTGGCATAGAACCCGACCTGGAGCGCCGCTTCACGCCGGGCCTGCTCCCGGTCGTCGTTGAGCTGAAGGATGACGCTGCCGGTGACGCTGATCTCCGATGGGTCGCGTCCGGCGGCCCGGGCGCCGCGCTCCACGGCCGGGCGAAGCACCTCGGTCACATACTTCGGCGAGGTCATCGGATGCCCCAGGACGCCATCCGCGACGCGGCCGGCAGCTTCAGCCATCCGCTCGTTGACCGCAGCGAGATAGATCGGGACATGACCCACGGGCGCCGCCCCGGGGAACGGCGGCATCGTCACCTCGTAGAACCTGCCTCGGTGGTCGATGGGCTCGCCGCGAAACGTGCCGAGCACCTTGCGAACCACCTCCACGTACTCCGCCATCTTCGGGGCGGGATGCTCGAAGGCGGTGGCGAACCGCTGCTCGTTCACCCGCTTGACCTGCGATCCGAGGCCGAGGATGAACCGTCCGCCCGAGAGCTCGGCCAGATCGCGGGCGGTCATGGCCGTGATCGTCGGGCTGCGGGGGAAGGCCAGCGCGATGTTGGTTCCCACCGTGACCCGTGAGGTTGCTGCCGCGGCAAGCGCCGCCTGCACGTACGCCGAATACGAGGTCTCGGCCACCCACACGCTCTCGTAGCCGCCCTCCTCGGCCAGGCGGGCTAGGTCTCCGACGCTGCCCATGGCTCCGCCGACCGAGATCCCGACGTCAGGCACGAGGGGAGCCTACGGCACCGACGCGCATCACGTTCAACGCTGCGGCTAGGATCGGCGCCGTGGGCGAGCGGTCGCCGAAAGAGATCCTCGAGGAACATTGGGCGCTGGCCGAAGCCGGCAACCTCGAGGAGGACGTGGCTCGGAACTACGCCGACGACGTCGTGTTCCTGACCGGGTTCGGCACGTATCACGGCCACGACGGCGCCCGGGCCCTGCATCGACGGCTCGCGGAGCGGGTGCCGGATCTGCGGCTCATCTACCGGACGCGGCTCGTGCATGGCGACATCGGTTTCTTGGAGTGGACGGCCCAGGGGCGCGACACCGTGATCCCCGACGGCGCAGACACATATCTCGTCCGGGATGGCCGCATCGTGGTCCAGACCATCCATTACACGACCGTTCCCGCTTCCCGGGGTGTCGCCGGACCCGGTCCCGCGTTCGATCCGACCATCGCCGCGGATCTGGCTGATCCCACGCATCCGGGGCCCGGCGACTCCGAAGGCTCACGGCCCGAGTGACACCGGTCGCTTGCCCTCTTCTCCGCCCGGGGGCCTAGAATCCGGCGTCGCCGACAGGGAGGGAGCCCATGGCCACGGCGCAGCAGACCCAGCCGTCCCAGCAAGACCGGTCCAGGACCCGATGGTCGATCTTGGCTTCAGGCCTCGGTGGCCTCCTGGCCGCCCCGTGCGCTATCGGCGTGCTCTTGATCCCGCTCGGTGCGGGCACGGTCATGACCAGCGCCGCCTTCAAGTTCTTCGATGAGTGGCGCTACCTGTTCATGGGGCTGGCCCTGGTCCTGCTGGTCCTCAGCCACATCGTCGCGCGGAGATCACAGAAGGGAACTCCGGTCGCTCTCTGGATCCTGACCGTTCTCGTAGTCGGGTTCATCGCCGGCGAGCTGTACTTCGATCCGCCGTTCGATCGCCACGCCAACATCCCGGAGTTCACCTAGAGCCGCGGCGCTAGCGTCGCTACAACCTGAGCGGCTTGACCGGGGCCATGATGGCCTCGGGGTTCTCCCGCCACACCTCCGGCTGCACATCGATGTACAGCTCGATCTCGTTCCCATCGGGGTCGGCGATGTACACGCTGTGGGTCACCGTGTGGTCGGCGGTACCGATGATGGGCACCCCCTCGTCGGTGAGCCGGGTGATGACGTCGCGAAGCTCCTCGTCGGTTTCACCGACCTTCAGCCCGAAGTGGTACATCCCGACCCGCCGTCCCTGCGGGATCGGTTGCGCGTTCGGCCCCACCTCGAGCAGCAGCAGCTCGTGATGGGTCCTCCCGGAGGAGAACACCGCGCCAACCTCCCCCATACGGGTCACCTCAGGCCACCCCAGGACCTCGCCGTAGAACCGCCGTGACCGCTCCAGGTCGCGCACGTACAACACGATGTGTCCCAGCTCCTTCACCTGCATCCGCCTCGCCTCCTTGCTCAGTCGTTCTTTCAAACCACCGGGACGGCAAACGTAATCCAGGCAAAGAGAAAGGGGCCCCGAAGGGCCCCTTTCGGTTGGGTTCAGATCCGGCTACTGGACCGGGCGCACGTTCGTCGCCTGCGGGCCCTTCTGGCCCTGCGTGACGTCGAACTCCACCTTCTGGTTCTCCTCCAGGTTTCGGTATCCCTCACCCGAGATCGCGCTGAAGTGCACGAACACGTCGGGACCGTCCTCCTGGGAGATGAAGCCGTACCCCTTGTCGGGGTTGAACCACTTCACGGTGCCTGTTGCCACGAGCATTCCCTCCTTTCTTGGCCGTCACGGGCCTGTCGTGCTGCCCGCTGGGCCTCCGGCCGGAGCCGGGAGGGAACTGCTCGGAGCGGCACTACATGAAGCCAGACTTCGATACACGAACCCTCGACAGAAAGCGTAGCAGGCTTTGCCAGGCACGACCAGCGGATGGAAGGTGAACGGTCCGCGGTAGCGCCGCGCTACTCGCCGGGGAGATCCGCGCCGCACCGGGGGCAGCGCTGCTCGGCCTCGGGGACGTGGAAGCCGCAGTTCGTGCAGGTCCACGTCTGGCGGCGCCCCGGCCGGTTGCCCTCGGGAACCGGGCCCGTCGGCCGACCATCGGCGGGGCGCTTCTCCGCCTCGGCCTTGCGATGCAGAGATTCCTGCTCGAGCTTGCCGCGTTCGCTCCGGCGGATCTCGTTCTGCTGTGGTCTGCTCATCACAGAACCCTTGCCCCGTACGACCCGGCCGCAAACGCACAGCCGGTCCGGCCCAGGGCTCGTATCCTCGGACACGATGGAACCCCTTCGGCCACACCTGCAACCGATGCTCGCTCGTCTGGCCCGCGAGCTTCCCCGCGGTGACTACCTGTACGAGCCGAAGTGGGATGGCTTCCGATGCCTGGTGTTCCGGGACGAGGACCACGTTGATCTGCGGAGCCGGCGCGACCGGTCCCTGACCAGATATTTCCCGGAGCTCGCCGAAGCGGTCGCCGCCCTCCCGCAGCGCCGGTTGGTCCTGGACGGAGAGATCGTCGCCGTCGGGCGAGAGGGCTTCGACTTCGAGGCGCTGATGACCCGTCTCCATCCCGCGGCATCGCGGGTGGCCCGGCTAAGGCGGGAGACGCCGGCATCGTTCATCGCGTTCGACATCCTGGCGGAAGGACAGGACGACCTCCGCGGCGTTCCGTTCGAGCAACGTCGGGGCCGGCTCGAACAAGTACTGGCGACGGTCGGGCCGCCGACCCAGTTGACCCCCATCACCGACGATCCCGCAGTGGCCGAGGAGTGGCTTGAACGGTTCCAGGGCGTCGGGATCGATGGTGTGGTGGCAAAGGCGCGGTCGCTCACCTACCAGCCGGGGAAGCGGGCCATGGTCAAGGTCAAGCTGGAGCGGACCCTGGAGTGCGTCGTGGCCGGGTACCGCCCGTACGTCGATTCCCCCGTGGTGGCCTCGCTCCTTCTGGGGCTGTACGACGAGGAAGGAACCCTGCAGCACGTCGGCGTGGCCTCGCAGTTCTCGGATCGCCAGCGCGAAGAGCTGCGAGAAGAGCTCAGCTCCCTGATCGTCCCGCTCGAACGTCACCCGTGGAAAGAAGGGTTCCTGCTCGGCGGCGGGAGCGTGGGACGGCTGGCGGGATCGGCCGGCCGGTGGACTCCCGACATGGCTCACGACTGGGTTCCGCTCCGACCCGAGCGCGTGTGCGAGGTCGCCTACGACCACGTGGACGGTGTCCGGTTCCGTTTCCCCGTGCGATTCCGTCGGTGGCGCCCGGACCGAACGCCCCACTCGTGCACGATCGACCAGCTCGAGGTGAGCCGCCCCGAGGTGCCCGGTCTGGCGGGATGACGGCCGCCGCTTCCTCCGGGCGGGTCAAGGTGGAGGTCGAAGGGCGGCATCTGACGCTGTCCAGCCTCGACAGGGTGCTGTGGCCGGAGACGGGGTTCACCAAGGCGCAGATGATCGACTATTACCGGGCGGTCGCCCCGGCGATGCTCCCCCATCTGCGGAACCGGCCCGTCACGCTGGTTCGATTTCCCGAAGGCGTCGACCGCGACGGCTGGTACCAGACGAACTGCCGGGGCCACCCTCCCTGGATGTCGGTCCACGAGGTTCGGAGCCGGCGAGGCGACCTGCTGCGCTACTGCGTGGTCAACGACCTGCCGTCCGTGGTGTGGGCGGCGAACCTGGGGACCATCGAGTTCCATCCTCTCCTGTCCACCACGGCCGGGATGGAGGAGTCCGGCTTCGTGATCTTCGACCTCGATCCCGGCCCCCCCGCGTCGGTGCGGGAGTGCGCGCGGGTGGCCCTCCACCTCCGCGACGAGCTGGAGAAAGAGGGCCTGACGGGGTTCCCCAAGACGTCCGGGGCGAAAGGGCTGCACGTCCACGTCCCGGTCGGGCCGCCGTGGGCGTTCGACCGGGCCAAGGGGTTCGCCCGGCAGATCGCCGAGCGGCTGGCCGCCGGGGACCCGGAGATGACGCTGTCGGAGCAGGCCAGGGACCGCCGGGCGGGGAAGGTGCTGGTGGACTGGGGCCAGAACGACCCCAACCGCTCGGTCATCGCTCCGTACTCGCTGCGAGCCATGCGCGAGCCGCGGGTGGCCGGACCGCTGAGGTGGGCCGAGGTTGAATCGATCGCTGCCGGCGGCGAACCGCCACCGCTCGGGCCCGGTGATGTGCTGGACCGGTTGGCGCGAGCGGGCGACGCGTTTGCCGACATGGTGAAGGCCTAGACAGGCAGCCCGGCGGAGCGGGGACGGGCTGGGGGACGGGGCTCGCCGGATCCCGCGCCGCTGCGCCGAGGCCGGTCGAGACGGTGCGTCGGGCGAGCAGCCTGGCGGTCCCGACCGGTTTGACCTTTCCACTCTTCGCGTTCTACGGTTTGCCCCCGCACGGTGCGGGGGAGGCCCTACCTCTGCACGGGGGTGATCGTCAGCCGAACGCTCTCGCTTCCCAGCCCCAAGTCCTGCTCACCGTAGGAGGTGCCCGCGATGCGTCGACAGCTTCGTCTCTTCCTTCCGCTCGTCGCTCTTCTGGGACTGCTCGTGTCTCCGGAAGGGGTCCGGGCCGATCATGGCAGCGCCGATGAGGCCAGCCCCAACATGTTCCACCTGGCCAACCTGCCGCCGCCCCCCGAGTTCGTGAACTGCAACAAGGGCAGCTCGGCATGCTTCAACTCCGACCTGGCGTTCTGGGACGCCGGTGGCCTGAAGGGCGGCTACACCGACATCCTGGCCCAGGGGAACTACGAGGGGTTCCGCCTGATCGACGTCAGCGATCCGGAGAACCCGACCGAGATCTCGGTCGTCGAGTGCCGGACCAACCAGGGTGACGTCTCCTTCTATCAGGCGAAGGACCGGTTGCTGCTGATCCAGTCCATCGAGGAACAGGTGTCCTCTCCCGACTGCGCGACGGCCACCGAGATGCCCGTCGTGGCCGGGACGAATCCGGTCACCAACATCGCCTCTACCTTCCGGCAGAAGGGCCACGAGGGCCTGCGGATCTTCGACGTGACCAACCCCGAGGCCCCGCAGTTCCTCACCATCGTGCGCACCGCATGCGGGTCGCACACGCACACAACGATCCGGGACGACGAGAACCAGCGAGCGATCGTCTATGTCTCGTCCTATCCGAGTGGGGTCCGGGTCACCCGGAAGGAAGACCTGGAGACGCTTCCGGAGCAGCCCAATTGCCTTCCCGACCACAACAAGATCTCGATCGTGGAGATCCCTGACGAGAACCCGGCCGCTGCGCACGTCCTGAAGGAACAACCGCTCGACGCCGACACCGCCACATGGAGCGGCACCGGGAACGGAAACAGCCCGGTCAGGGGATGCCACGACATCACCGTGTTCGAGTTCTCCGACTCCAGGAAGGTGGCCGGTGCGGCCTGCCTGAGCGAGGGGCAGCTGTGGGACGTGTCCGATCCGGCCAACCCCACGACGGCCGTCCCCGGGCAGCACAGCCACATCGAAAACCTGATCATCGACAACCACGTCCCGCCCGTGGAGGGACTGTTCCACACGGCCTCCTTCTCCTGGGACGGCGAGGTCGTCCTGTTCACCGACGAGTGGCAGGGCGGAGGCGCTCACGGCTGCGACGGGCCCGGGGATCACCGGGGGAACGTGTGGTTCTATGGGAACACCCCTCCCGGATCGGTTCCGCCGCTGTTCGGCCGGTACATACTTCCTCGTACCCAGCCCCAGAACGAGATCTGCACGATGCACAACGGCAACGTCATCCCGACGAACGACGGGTACTTCGGGGTGTCCAGCGCCTACCAGGCGGGGACCTCGGTGTACGACTTCACCGGCGTCACCGAGCTCGACCCCGTGGAGGACACGCCCGAGCCGGGCGATACCATCCCCACGGCGGCCACCGAGGTGGCGTTCTTCGACGCGAAGAATGACCCCGCCGGCCCCACCGGGATCGACGACGCCTGGTCGACGTACTGGCACAACGACTACCTGTTCACGTCCAGCGGGCTGACGTCAGGATCCCGGCCGGGGGCACGGGGCCTCGACGTCTACCTGCTCCTGGGACGACAGGGACGGCTGGTGGACGATGAGGGCAACCCGGCCGTTACGGCGGCGAACGTCAACCATCCAAGCGTTCAGCAGTACCTGGCCCGGAAGTTCCGGTATCAGAACCCGCAGACGCAGGAGGTAAACGAGAACCTCGGGCGGTAGCTGAAACCCGCCAGGGGCCGGAAGCTCGTTAGCGCTTGCGGGGCCGAGGTCGGCGGGAGGCCGGAGTCTTCCGGGTCGCTGCGGTCTTCCGCCGGGCTCCCGTGGTTCGGGTGGTCCTGGTGGCTCGAGCCGGTTGCGGCGCGGGCCGCCAGGGCCAGAACTCCAGGATCAGCGCTCCCAGGCCCAGCACCGAGATGATCAGCCCGAGGAACGGGCCCACGATCGGGATGATCGACACGAGCACCACGGCCAGGACGCCCAACGCCAGGGCCCACCACCGGAGCCTTCGATCGGCGCCCAGCGCCAGCCGTCCGAGCATCAGCCCGACGACGGCCTGGGCCACGAACCCCAGCGCCACGTAGACCACGAACGCGAAGCCCGTCACGGCCGTCGCCGTTCCGAAGATCAACACCCCGACCAGATCCTCGAGCCGAAGCAGCCCCAGCGCGATCCCCACCAGCGCGGCGATGAAGACGAAGGCCACGACCCCGACCACGGCGGCCACCGCTCCCAGCGCTCCGACCCCCAGGCTGGCCAGGGAGCGCCGGCGCAGCGTGTCTGCGGCTCCCTCCACGATCCGCGGCGCCAGCCACAGGAACAGCGCGGCCACCGCCAGCAGGCTCAGGAATCGCTGGAGGGCGTCCAGGAGCACCCCCGCGGCCGCGCGGTCGTCCTTCCGCCGGGTGATCGTGACGTCTTCGGTTCCGCCCACGGAACCCCGTCGCACGTAGCGACCCGTGCCGCCGAGCACGTCGTCCGCCACCTGGCCGTCGAGCGTGGTCTGCCCGGTCCCGAAGACGAAGTCCTCTCCCACCTCACCCGAGGACGTGATCGTGGCTTGTCCCGTTCCGGCGAACAGGTCCTCGCCGATCGAGCCTCCTACGGTCAGCTGTCCGGCCCCGACGCGGGCGTCGCCATCGACCTGGCCCGAGATGTCCACCGTTCCGCCGGCCACAAGCAGGTCGCCGCCGACGGCCCCGGAGACCTGGACCTGGCCGGACATGGCCACCAGATCCCCCTCCACGGTCCCCTCGATGCGCACGTCCCCGCCCATCGCGTACAGGTCACCCTGCACGGTCTCCTGCGGCGGGATCACGATCTGTCCCCCGGCCCGGAGCTTCCCGCCCAGGCGGGTCTGCTGATCGAAGACCAGGGCCGCGGCGACCAGCACCGGCACGGCAGCAACGATCACCCAGAGGGAGGTCCGCAAGGGCCTGCGGTACGGGGCCACGTTCCGAGTCTCTACCGAGTCAAGCGCCCCTCGCAAGCTGCGACCGAGGACCGTGTCCGCCCTAGGACACGACCTTGACGATCTTCCCGTGTGAGGGAGTGGGCCCTTCGCCGTTGTCCTTCACCAGGAAGAGGTAGTACGAGCCGGGCGGCAGTACCGCGCGGTTTTGCGGAATCCTCACCTCGATCTCACCGCCGGACCGCCGGACGATCGGGAGCTCCACCGTTCGCTGGTCCGCGTCGGTGACGTGCGTCGTGGCGGGGAGACGGGACAGCACGACCTGAAGCGTGGAGTTGCGCGCATCCGGCGTCTCGATCTCGAACAGGCGGCGGTTGATCAAGCGCTGCGCGTCACGGATATTCGGCCGGTCTCCCCGGAAGAGGTACGGGGGCCGGAAGATCTCGAACGATGGGTCCTTGAAGTTATTCGAGAACGACGGCGGAGAGGCCGCATGGTCGCGGTTGTAGTTGTACGGGAGCGGCGAGTGTCCGCCGACCAGGATGCTGGCATCGGGCAGGAGCACCGCGCTGTTGTGGTACGTGCGCTGGCGGGTGCCCGGGGCCAGGAGCGTCCACGTGTCGGTCTCGGGGTCGTACATCTCGGCTTCCCTGACCGCGTTCCCCGACCCGGGGGCGATGACCTCGTCCTTGTCGGCGCCGCTGAGGGCGATGACCTCGCCGGTCGGGGCCAGGACCCCGCTGGAGAACCAGCGCTTCCGGTTCAGGTCCGCCGCGGGCTGGCGACTCACCGTGTCGGGGTCCGCCGAGCTCCACGTGGCGATCTCGGTCATCGTCGTGGCGTCGAAGCTCCCCGGCGTGACTCCCAGGGTCCCGCCTCCGATCAGGACCTTGGCCTCGTCGTAGGGCGGCTCCAGGGTCAACATCGTCGAGAAGACGCCGCTTCGCGGCGTGACCAGGTCCAGGTCTGTCCAGGAGTTGGTCTCCGGGTCGTAGAGCTTCTGGAAGCTCCAACTCCCCTGGAACAGGGACTCCCCGAACGGCGTCCACATCTGCCCGGTGGCGTCGTAGAAGATCTTCCCGTTCGGTAGGAGATGGAGCCGGGCATAGAGCGGGAGCGACTGCTTCCCCGCAGCCCCGTTGTCGGTCCACGTGTCCGACCTGGTGTCGTAGACCTCGGTGTTCTGGACGTTGTCGCCGTCGGTGTTGTAGATGAGGTTCTTCACGCCGCTGGCCACCAGCAACCGCCCTTGCTCATCCGGCAGGGTGAGCAGCGTCGGATACCACCGCCCGAAATGCATGTCCGCCCTCTGGGTCCACCGGTTGGTCTTGGGGTCGTACACCCGCACGTTCTTCCGGCCTTGCAGCTCGGTCTGATGCGGCGGCTGCCCGTAAGGCCTCCCCAGGTTGTCGACCCAGTCGGTCCCGCCCGCGGCGATGACCTGGCCATTGGCGAGGTGTCGCTGGTCGGCACAGAACAGGTCGCCTCCCCCGCCGTCCTCGGGATCGGGGATCGACCACTTGGCGGTATTTCGGGGATTCCCTCCCCTCTGGAGGTAGGCGGAGAGGTCGAGCACCCGGCTCCTGCTGTTCTCCGGATTCGGGAGGCCCTGGCCGGTCGCGGTGGGCACATCGGCGAGGGCATCGGAGTTCTCGGTGCCCTCGAGACCGTTCCAGTACAGGAGCTTCCCGTTGGGCAGGACGGCGATGCTGACCGCGGTGGGGTATTGGGCCGACTCCGCCTCGGTGTCGGGAGGCGCCTCGTCGAACGCTCCGTCCTCCGAGAAGGGGGCAAGCCAACGGCCGACCTCGGCCGGGTCGCCGGGGGGTTCAGCCGGGGCCGGAACCGGGCCCAGCGCCACGAACAGCGTCGATACCGCGCAGATGAATAGTCGGGCGTTCCGCCCCCGCATCGGTCTCCCTCCTTGACCTCTCAGAAAATTAGACGTCCACTCCGCGATTACCTGCTTGAACCGACAGGACGGACAGAGCGGACTCAGCCGCGGGGAGACTCTGGCCTGGTCCGGGACTCGACCTCCCGCTGGGCCAGCACCCACTCGTTCGAGCGGCCGAAGATCTGGTGGACGGGCCAGCCGTTCATGCCGGCATAGGTGACGAGCTGCGAGCGATGGTGGACCTCGTGCTCCGCCGCCATCATGAGCACCCGCCAGCCGGAGACGGAACGCTCGGGCTCCCCGATCAGCGCTACTTTCCGGCGCAGCAGTGAGTCGTCGGTGTCACCGAGGGCTGCCGCGAACCGGTCCCACGACGTTTCGAGCATGGGGACCCACTCCTCGCGGCCGTTCACGCTCTCGGGCCACGACTCCCAGACCCACCCACTTCCAGCGAAGGCACCCGCGAAGAACTGCCTGGCCTCCGCGATGTGCCTGACGATCTCGGGCGGGCCCCACCCCTGCTCCCCTTCGTCCGCGGGAGGCATCCATCGCTCCGCTTCCTTCGGAAGTGCGTCCACATCCCGGACGGTGCGTCGATGGACGGCCTCGAAGAACCGAAGGAACGACTGGATGTCGGAGATCATGGTTCCATCGCTCGGCTCGGCAAGGATACCCGGGGGCGAGGACGGGCCGTGGGCGGTGATACGGTGCCGGAACGTAGAGCGCGAAGGAGGACGGCATGGGGCGCATCTCACGGGCCTTCAGGCTCCTTGGGGCCAGCTGGCAGGTGCTGCGGGCGGACAAGGAGCTGCTGATCCTGCCGGTGATCTCGCTGATCGCCACGGTGATCGTCACCGCGGCCATCGGCGGCGCCGCCTGGGCCGGCGGCCTGGGCAGGGAGCGGGAGTCCCTGACCGCCATCGACTACGTGTACCTGGGGGCCTTCTACTTCGTGACCTACTTCATCGCGATCTTCTTCAACGCCGCGGTGGTTGGCGCGGCGACCCTTCGCCTCCAGGGCGGCGACCCGTCGGTCCGAGACGGGCTGCGGCTCGCCTCCTCGAAGCTGGGGAAGATCGCGGGCTGGGCGGCCGTATCCGCCACGATCGGGTTGATCCTTCGATCGCTGGAGGAACGGTTCGGGTTCGTGGGCGACATCGTGGTCGGGCTCATCGGAGCGGCGTGGGGCGCGGTCACGTTCTTCGTGGTGCCGGTGATGCTGTACGAGCCCGTCGGGGTGATCGAGAGCATCAAGCGGTCCGCCGGCATCTTCAAGCAACGGTGGGGGGAGACGTTCGTGGGGGCCGGCTCGATCGGGCTGGCCATGTTCCTGGTGGCGCTCCCGATCCTGGCGGTGGCCGCCGGCCTCGGCGCGCTGTCGCTCCCGTTGGGGATCGTGGTCGGCGTTGTCGGCGTCGTGCTGTTGGTGGCGGTGGGATCCGCACTGAGCGGCGTGTTCAACGCGGCCCTGTACCGCTTCGCGACCACCGGCCAGAGCACCGGCGCATTCGATCCGACGGATCTGCAGAGCTCGTTCAGGCAGAAGCGCCGCGGCCGGTAGGCTCCCGCCCGCACGAGGCTATGCTCCCCAGGTGCTCGGCGAGCGGGAAGCAGTGGTCACCGAGATCCGGGCATTCGACCTTCACGGTGTCACGTACTACGACGTCGCCCTGACGCTCTCCGACGGAAACGCCATGAGCGCGCGGCTGGGCCCGGAGGCGGTTCCCGCAGGACTGGAAGCGGGCGACCCGGTCCTGGCCACGCTGGCGGCGAACATGGTCGTCTCACTCCGGCGACCGTAGCGACCGAGCCCCCGCAATAGCGCGGCCCCGCCCGGGGTAACACTGAAAGAGGATCAACCTGGAAGGAGATGGCCATGACCAAGCGGCGAGCCGAAGCCAACGACGTGCGCTCCTGGGATCGAGGAGTTGCCGAGGCCAACCAGCTCGGTGAGGTCCGGGGCTGGGTCGTATGGGGCCTGGGGCCGCCTCCGGAGCGGGCCGCTGAGGCCGAGGCGGCGGAAGAGCGCCCCGGGAACCCCGGAGGCGACATCGCTCGTCAGGTAGCCGAGACGACCGATCCCGAATGGGCCGGCCAGGACGATGGCTGGGTCACGGTCGTCCACGCCGATGAGGACGATGTCGATGCCTGGGTGGCAGACGAGCCGGCTGCCCGAGGGTACGCGCCGTATCTCGTTGCCGCTGAGAACGCGGCCGCCGCTCCGAAGATCCAGCGGGGCATCCTCCGCGGTGACGTCGTCCGCCGCCGCAAGGAGAAGGGCTTCGACGCGGGCCGGCCCGACTAGCCCCGCGCGGGCTACTCCTTCGCCTTCTCCCCTAGGGCCCGGGCCCGCTCCGCCGCCTGATCGGCCCGCCGCCGGGCGCGCTCGGCGTCCTCCCGGATCCGGTCGGCCTCCTGCTCCAACCTTCGGGCCTCGCGGTCGGCCTCCCTGGCCGACTCCTCGGCCTTCCGGGCTTCTTCCTTCGCCTTCCGGGCCCGCTCCCGGGCTCGCTGCTGTTGCTTGGGCCCGATCTCCGCGACGTCCGGAATCGCTGCCGCGGCCTCGAAACCCGACGGCGCCGACAGCTCTCGTTCGAGGCGACCCGCTCGAACGTTGTCGGCGGCCCCCTCATCCACCGTCGCCGCCATCAGCGTGTCACCGATCCGATCGAGCGTTGACCGGCTCGTGGCGTGGCCGGCCTGGGCAAGGAGCTCCTCGGCCAGATCCAGAAGCCGGTCCAGCGCTCGCCGCCGGCGCACCGTGATCTCGCGCATCCCTTGGGTCCGGCCGCCGGAAAGCGCCGCACGCTGGGCGGCCCGCACTTCCTGCCCCAGCGAAAGCAGCTCATCGATCTCGCTGCGGTGGCTTCGGACCAGCTGATTGACGATCCACGCAGGCAAGGTAGGCCGGCGAAGCTTCTTCACCCTCACCGCCGCCGTGCGGTCGTCGCGCTCGCTGAGCTCCGCGGCGAGCCGGTCCCGTCCAGCCGTGAACTCTTCGAGCGGCAGGCCGTAGAGGCGATCGAGGTCTTCGTCCGGGGCCATCTCGGAACCAGTAAACCTGAAGCTAGCGTCGCCGTGTCTTCAGTGGCCCGTGCTTACGGGTTCGAGGGACCGACCACCACCCCGTACGCGCGGACCGGGAACGACCCCATCCCTTCCACCGATACGGGCGCGGCGTGGAAACGGAAACCATCCGGTGGAAGCTGGTCCAGCCCTCGGAGGTGCTCGACGATGGGAATCCCGGCCGCGAGCAGGTTGGTGTGTGCTGGCCGAGCGGGATCATCGGTGTCGTCGATGTTCAGCGAGTCGATGCCAACCAGGGCCGCGCCCTGTGCGGCAAGCCACTCCGCGGCCTCCCCCGTGAGGTACGGATGCCCACGCCCGTACTGCTCGGTACCCCAGTGGCGATCCCAGCCGGTATGGATCAGGACTGCCTTGCCCTTCACCCGGTGGGGGGCGACCTCGGCCCGGTCCACGGCCCGCCTCCCGCTTCCGAGCACCCTGACGACGACGCCGTCCAGATCCGCCAGTCGAGACAGCGGAACTCCCGCCAGATCGGGGCCGTCCGCGAATCGGTGGAACGGGGTATCCACGTACGTGCCGGTGTTCGCCACCATGGAGATTTGGCCGATGTGGAACTCCGTGCCGGGAGCGTAATGGGAGCGGGAGGCCTCCCGGCTCAGATGCGTGCCGATCTCGGGAGGAGGGAGGCCCGGGTAGGTGATCAAGCCATCCCTAACGACGTGGCTGAGATCGACCAGTCGTCCGGATGCCTCCGACGCGGACGGCTCCAACGTTCCGCGACCTCCCTTGTGCGGCTCCCGGAGGAGAACCTTCCGGCTGATCTGGACCCGGTCGACCATCAACAGCCCGAGGTTTCGGACGAACAGCTCGGCCAGGGCATCGTCGGAGATGTCGGGCCCAGGCACGTCCAGCCTGAAACCCTGTGCCTGGAGGCCACCGCCGTTGGTGAAACTCACCTCGGCGTCGAACTGGGCTCGCCACTGCTCGTCGTCCACGGGGCGGGCCACGCTGGAAGCCTAGACGTCGGCGCCTGGCGGCGCGGGAGCGCGCGGTCTGGATTTGAACCAGCGACCTCTGTAGTTTCGCAGGAGATCGACCATGAAGAGGTGGAACATGCTCGAACCACGACGATATCTGGCGATAGCGCTCGTCGCCGCGTTGCTGCTGGTCGCGTGCGGGGGCGGCGAGCCGACCGAACCCGAGGCTGCGCAGCCGGACAGTCCGGCTGGCGACATCCAGGCGGAGGCCCCGAAGGCGGACATCGTGGTCGTCGGAACCGCCTCACTGGAGTTCCAGCCCTCGGAGGTTGAGGCCGAGGCCGGGACCGTCAGCGTGGCCCTCACCTCGGAGGGCGGACCGCATACCTTCACCATCGAGCTCGAGGAGGGGGACGAGACAGTGGCCCAAGTCTTCGGCCCTGGAGAGACCGACGTGGGCGAGACCGAGGTGGAGGCCGGGACCTATACGTTCTTCTGCGCGATCCCGGGCCATCGCGAGGACGGGATGGAGGGGACCCTGACCGTCTCCTGAGGGACCGGTGCAGGGATCCGGCCGAGACGTCGAATCGGTCGGAGCGGCCGAGCTTACAGGAGGAGAACGCGGTGGCCGGGCACAAGATTGGAACGCGCGACGAATGGCAGGCGGCACGCAACGAGCTGGCGAAGCTCGAGGCGGAACAGGCTGAGCGGAACGAGGAGATCAAGAGGAAGCGCCTCGAGCTCCCATGGGTCGCGGTCGAGAAGGAGTACGAGTTCGGCACCGACGAGGGGAAGAAGACCCTCGCCGAGCTGTTCGATGGCCGCTCGCAGCTCCTCGCCTACAACATCATGTACGGGCCGGATTACACGGTAGGGGCATGCCCGGGCTGTTCCAGCCTCGCGGACGGGTTCGACGGCCAGCTGATCCACCTGAACAAGCGGGACGTCACGTTCGTCTGCTTCTCGCGGGCACCGATCGACAGGCTTACCGCCTACAAGAAGCGGATGGGCTGGCAGTTCCAATATGTGTCGACGTACGGGACCGACTTCCCGTGGGACTTCGGCCTTGCGTTGACCGAAGAGCAGGCACAGCAGATCCCCGAGGTCCAGGAGATGATCACCAACCCAGCGGACTGGCTCCGGGAATGGTCAGAGCAGGTTGGCGCGGAGCTCAAGGACGGCCTCCGCGAGAACCCGAGTTACATCGCCTTCGCGCGCGAGGACGGGACCGTCTACCACACCTACACCGTGTCGGCGCCCGATCCGTTCGTCGCGCCCTTCTTCAACATGCTGCTCGAGCGGACGCCCAAGCCACAGCCGGAGGAGCCACGCGCCTGGCGCAAGGACGAGTACCCCTTCTGAACCATCGATCCGGGGGTGGATAGGAGGCCCGAAAAGGTGTTGCCGGACGCCGTATAGAGTGCTCTCCAGGGAGCCATGACGAAGCCCGCCGAGAGCTTCGAGGACCTCCAGGCACGGCTCGGCGAGGTCTGGGCCCTGAACCGGCCCGGGGTCGGCAAGGAGCACGTGCTGATCGCGTTACCGTCGTTCAGTGTCGGCGAGTCGCTTCTGTCGCACTACGCCGACCGGATCCCCCCCTGGAGCACCGCTATCTGCTCGCGATGCTCATGCTGTGGCGGATCGAGGCCTGCGAGATGATCTTTCTCAGTACCACGCCTCCGGACGAAGAGATCCTCGACTACTACTGCTCGATCATGCCGGAGCGGAGCGAAGACATCCGGCGCCGGTTCCATCACGTGTCGATCCCCGACATGAGTGCTCGCTCGATCGCCGCGAAAGCCCTTGACAGTCCGGAGATCCTCGACCAGATCGCGAAGATGATCGGGGCCCGGCCTGCCTTCATCGAGCCGTGGAACGTGACGGATTACGAAGTGGCAGTGGCGATGCGCCTCGGAGTGCCGATCGTGGGGACCGATCCGAAGCTCTGGCCCATCGGCTTCAAGAGCGCGGGGCGGAAGCTGATCCGAGAGGCGGGCGTGCCGGTCCCGGCGGGACGCGAAGATGTGAAAACGGTCGAGGACGTCCTGGCCGCGATCGAGGCCGTGCGCGCCGAGCGCCCCGCCGCGCCGGGCGTCGTCGTCAAGCTCGACAACAGCGGTGCCGGCGACGGCAACATCGTTCTTCGCTTCGCCGACGTCATATCGAGCTCGGGCGACGGCATGTGGAGCCGCGTGGCATCGATGCCGGACTGGTTCCTCGAAGAACTCCGAGCCGGCGGGATCGTCGAGGAGCTGATCACAGGCGAGCGGTTCACCAGCCCCAGCGTGCAGGTCGATGTGACTCCGGCCGCCGACGTCGCCGTGCTGGCCACTCACGAGCAGGTCCTCGGCGGGGAGAGCGCGCAGGTCTACACGGGATGCCGGTTCCCAGCGGACCCGTCGTACGCTCCGGAACTCGCGCGACACGGCCGGCTGGTCGGGGAGCGCCTGGCACGGGAGGGCGTGCTTGGCCGGCTCGCGATCGACTTCGCCGTGGCCACGAGCCGATCCGGAAGTTCCGACGTGTACGCTCTCGAGATGAACCTTCGCAAGGGGGGAACCACCCATCCGTATGCAGCCCTGCGCAACCTGGTCCCCGGTCGCTACGACGAGGAGGCAGGACGGTGGGTCTCGAACGAGGATGGGACGCCTCGCTGGTATCGGTCGACGGACAACCTGGTGGATGAGTCGTGGGTGGGCCTGCCACCTGCGGTGGTGATCCGCGCCGTCGCCGATGCGGGACTGCAGTTCGACCCACGGACGGGGAGCGGAGTGGTGTTGCACATGCTGTCGTCGCTCGCGATCGATGGCCGGTTCGGGCTCACCGCGATCGGGCGCACCCCCGAGGAGGCCGAGGAACTCTACGAGGGCACGGCCGGCGCGATCCCCGCGCCGTAACGTCCGTCACAAAAAGGAGAGCGGCCCCCGGGTTCCGCGAGCCGCCTTTACGCCCTTTACCTGCGGTCTCTCTCGTTGCGCGGGCTGGATTTGAACCAGCGACCTCTGGGTTACTGAGACCGGCGACCTCGTGTCGACCTGTCCGCCTGGTGCCGTTCTGTGCCGTCCTGTCCGGGCTTCGTGCCGCCGGGGTCCGTCCTGTTCCGCCGAAGTCCGCATGGTTCGTTTGCAAATAGCTTCATCAAAGCAAGGCAAATACCAGGCCCAACCGGCCGGTCACTCACACGGCGCTGGGATCCACCTTCTTCCATCACGCTGCTTCTCACCGACTTGCCGCTGCCCGCGGCGGCATGGAACTCTTCCGGGGAACGCCCTCGCCGAGATAGAGGAGGTGCGATGTTGCCACCGGGGCTCATTGAGGCCATCGAGGAGGATCACCGGGCGCTCGATGCCCTTTTGCGCGGAGACGCCGAGCCAAAGAAGAAGATGTTCTCGCACCGCCCCGAAGTCAGTCTCGCCAATCCTCTCGGTCCGCCCATCGGTGGCTCGGATATGATCGAGACGACGCTTGAGGGTCTCGCTTCTCAGTTGCGCGAGGGGCAGGCCCAACGCTTCGAGCGCATCTCGGAGTACGCGACCGAGGACCTGGCGTACGTCCTCGAGATTGAGCGTTGTCCCGGAATCAAGGTCGGTGACTCCGAAGAGAGCAAGCCCTTCTCGCTGCGTGCCACGACCGTATGGCGGCGGGAAACCGACGGGTGGAAGATCGCCCATCGTCACGCCGATCCGATAACCACTCCGCGGCCGCTCGTGTCCATCTTCGAGTCGTAGGCGCGACGCACACTGCCGCCCTCGTCTCGCGCTCTCTTTGTCCCGCGGTCCATGGTCAATTGGTCACGGCCCCCCGGGCAAACCCAGCGAGACGACACCCGCGGGCACATCACGAGACCTCGCTGGGTTTTTCGGTTGCAGAGCTAGCGGAGGGCGCCGCTTCGACGACACCCCTCCTCACCTGCGGTTCGCTCGTTGCGCGGGCTGGATTTGAACCAGCGACCTCTGGGTTATGAGCCCAGCGAGCTACCAGACTGCTCCACCGCGCACGACGATGGTAGCAACCGGCCGCTGGGACCGACAACCCCGGTCAGGCCTGGGGCGAAGGCTCCGGTGTCGGCGTCACGCCGGCGAGCTGGGCGGCCTGCTGGACGAGGGCCTGGGCCTGCTCGATCTCGGCCTGGTAGGTGCCGAGGTCGCCGGCGGCCAGCGCCGCGGCGGCGGCCTCGAAGTGGGCCTGCGCCTCGGCC
>DASZKM010000246.1:0-2611 GCA_035947055.1 Actinomycetota bacterium | reverse complement strand
GCGCTCGACGTGGTCATCCTCGAGGGCGGGGGCACCGCCGTCGGCAACTGGGCGCGTGAGCACGGCTTCCTGCTCCCGCCCGACGCCCCTGAGGTCCTGGACTTCTACGCGGAGCGCAGCCCGATCTTCATGGCCGCAAAGTTCGACGCCACCGAGGCCGCCCGTCGAGGCCTGGAGGCGGGGCAGGGGATCTCCATCCACCTGTCGATCCCCACGGATGACCCATGGGTGCCGCTGCGGATCCTGGCCCTGGGGCAGTCCGGTGCTGCGGTGGTGAAGGCCGACGTGTTCCTGCTCACGCCCCAGGAGCCGGAGCTGCTGCCGGGCCCGGCGGGCTCCGGCGCGGTGATCGAGCGCGACGGTCTGAACCTGGTCCGCAGCGAGGAGGCCTCCGAGCTCCTGCTCACCGACCTGGCCGCCGATCGGGGCATGCACTGGCTCCCCACCGACGGCATGTGGTTCACGTACCTGACGCTGACCGAACAGGCCGGCGACCTGACCTACGACCTGGCCATGGACGTGACCGGGAGCGGCGATCCTTCACCGGTGGACGCCGGGCTCCCGTTCTCGGTGCCGACACAGTCCCCGGCATGGCCCGCCGTGGCGCTGCTCGGTGGGCTGGGGATCGCGGTGGCCGCAGCGGCGAGGCGACGTCAGGCTCGGGCACCGGTCCGGTGAGGGGCAGCTGGGGGCGGTCCCTCCCGGCAGCCGTCGTGGCGGTCGCCTTCGCGGCGGCCGCCGCGGCGTGCAGCCCCGGCATCCGGACCGTGGAGGTCACCATCGAGCATTCCCGGTTCGAGCCTCCCATCCTGGAGGCCGCCGCCGGCGAGACCGTTCGGTTCGTGATCCGCAACCTCGATCCCATCGACCACGAGTTCATCCTGGGCGACCAGGCGGTCCAGGACCGCCACGAGTCCGGCACCGAGCCGCACCATGGCGCGATCCCCGGTGAGGTCTCGGTCCCCGCAGGTGCCTGGGCGGCCACCACGTACCGCTTCCCCTCATCCGGGAGGCTGCTCTTCGGGTGCCATCTACCGGGCCACTGGGCCTACGGCATGCGGGGGACGGTTCACGTCGCGTGACCTCACGTACAATCGAACGGTCCCTCGGACTGGAGGTCCAGCGCCGGGGGTCATCGGGACGTAGCGCAGCTTGGTAGCGCGCAGCGTTCGGGACGCTGAGGTCGCGGGTTCAAATCCCGCCGTCCCGACTACACTCCTGGGCCGATGCAGCTCGGCGAGTTCCAGGACCTCATGCGGCGGACGTACCTGGAGCGGGACACGCGCCGGGGGCGGGACGCCACGTTCCGCCGCATGATGGAAGAGGTCGGCGAGCTGGCCCGCACCCTTCGCCACGACGATCCGGGTGCCAAGACGGAGGAGTTCTCCGACGTCCTGGCGTGGCTGGCGTCGCTGGCCAACCAGTCGGATGTCGACCTCGAGCAAGCCGCCGCCAGGTACGCCGGCGGGTGTCCCAAGTGCGGCCACATCCCCTGCGACTGCCCGTTCTAGGACCGTGCCGTATCGCAAGATCGTGGTGGGAACCGACGGCTCCGACTCCGCCGCCCGGGCCGTCAATCACGCCGGCTGGCTGGCCCGGACGCTCGACGCGGAGCTCAACGTGATCCACGCGTACGACGAGAGCGAAACAGAAACCGAGTCGAAAAGTGTGGGGAGCAGCGTCCTTCGCGATGCCTGTGGCGGGCTCGAGGATCTCGACCCGAAGGCTCACCTCCGCCGGGGAAACGCCGTCGGCACGCTCATCTCCTTGGCGGAGGAAGAAGGAGCGGACCTCATCGTGGTCGGCAACCGGGGCATGGGGAAGCGTCAGGTGCTGGTGGGGAGCGTCCCGTCGCGGGTCGCGCCCCGCACGCCGTGCGACCTGCTGATCGCCCACACCACCGGCACCCGGGCGGAGGGCGAGTACGGCAGGGTGCTGATCGCCACCGATGGCTCACCCACCGCTTCACGCGCGGCCTTCACCGGGGCGGCGCTGGCCCGCGCGGTGGGCGTCCCGGCCGCCCTCCTCTATGTGGGCGACGAGGCTCGCGGTGGTGACATCGTGAATCGGACAGCGGAGGAGGCCGGGGCCACGAGCGCGGAGCGCATCACGGCTTCCGGTGACCCCGCCGAGGAGATCGTCCGCGTGGCGGAGGACGCCGCCTGCGACCTCATCGTGGTGGGCAACAAGGGGATGGTCGGCGCCCGGCGGTTCCTGACCAGCGTGCCCAGCCGGGTGGCCCGGCGGGCCCGGTGCCACGTCCTCCTGGTCAAGACGACCTAGGGATCTCCTCCGCCAGCTCGACCACGTGCCCGTCGGGGTCTTCGAGGTGCACGGTGCGGTGGCCCCACGGGCGATCGACCGGCCCGGTCAGGATCCGAACGCCGGCCCGAACCAGGCGATCCACCTCCTGGTCCACGCTCTCGACCAGGAACAGGAGCTCGGCGCCCGACCCGCGGGTCTCCCGGCCGAGGAGCTCCGGCGCCGCCCGGCGGTCGAGGAACCCCAGCCGGCAGTTCGACAGCACCAGCTCGGCGTAGGTGTCGCTCCGTCGGGTGCCGACCACCCCGAGGAGGTCTCGGTAGAACGCGAGCGACCTGGACCGGTCGCT
>DASZKM010000245.1:0-4889 GCA_035947055.1 Actinomycetota bacterium | reverse complement strand
GGCGTGCAGTGCGGTGAACTTCGTGCGGTCGGGCGGCACCAGCGAGTGGAAACGTCCCTCGAGCAGGTCCGCATGCTCGGCCAGGGCCCTGTCCAGACCCATGAACAGCACTCCCCGCTCGGCAAGCTTGGGGTCCAGATGTCCCGTAGCCACATCGGAGTTGTGCTGGATCAGGAGGCCGGCGCGTTCGCCTACCTCACCGGCAGCGGCGAGGATGCCATCGTCCAGATCGTCGAGGTTGGGAGCTGAGCCGCCCGCCGCGTGCGGCTCGAAACGATCCAGATCCAGCTCGGACAGATCCGTGTACCGCCACTCCTCCGTCTCCTGCGACGGAACAGGGAGAGCAGTGAACGACTCGAAGGCGCGGGTCCGCAGGTCGCGAGCGAACGTCGACTCCCCGGCGGGAGCGGGGATCGACTCCTTGCTGAACCCCGTCGCGGTCACCATTTCCGCCATCTGCTCACGCCTCTCGTGAAGAGAGGCAGGCGCCTCGGCGCCTGCCCCCGTGCATGCCGGCCGTCCGCTCGCTACCCGACCGAGCCCTCCATCTGGAGCTCGATCAGGCGGTTCAGCTCGACCGCGTACTCCATGGGAAGCTCTCGGGTGATCGGCTCGATGAAACCGTTGACCACCATCGCGGTGGCCTCGGCCTCCGACAGGCCCCTGCTCATCAGGTAAAACAGCTGGTCCTCGCCCACCCGGGACACCGTGGCCTCGTGGCCGATGGCCGCGGACTCCTCCTCGATCTCGATGTACGGGTAGGTGTCCGACCGTGATGCCTCATCCAGGATCAGCGCGTCACAGCGCACGTTGGACTTGGCATGGTGCGCCTCGGGCTCCACCCGGACCAGCCCGCGATATCCGGTCCGTCCGCCGTCCTTGGACACCGACTTCGACGTGATGATCGAGGTCGTGTACGGAGCCGCATGGATGGCCTTGCCACCGGCGTCGGTGTGCATGCCCTCGCCTGCGTAGGCGACCGACAGGACCTCGCCACGGGCGCCCTTGCCCAGAAGGTAGATCGATGGGTACTTCATCGTGACCTTGGAGCCGATGTTCCCGTCGATCCACTCCACGATGGAGTCCTCGTAGGCCGCGGCCCGCTTGGTCACCAGGTTGTAGACATTCGTCGACCAGTTCTGGATCGTGGTGTACCGGACCCGCGATCCCGGCTTGGCGATGATCTCCACCACCGCCGAGTGCAGGCTGTCGCTCGTGTAGATCGGCGCCGAGCAGCCCTCCACGTAGTGCACGTACGAGCCGGGCTCGGCGATGATCAGCGTCCGCTCGAACTGGCCCATGTTCTCCGCGTTGATCCGGAAATAAGCCTGGAGCGGGATGTCCACATGGACGCCCTCCGGCACGTACACGAAGGATCCACCCGACCACACGGCGGAGTTCAGCGCGGCGAACTTGTTGTCGTTCGGAGGGATGATCGTCCCGAAGTGCTCCTTGACCAGGTCCTCGTGCTCCCGGAGCGCGGTGTCCATGTCGGTGAAGATGACCCCGATCTTGTCCAGCTCGTCCTTGATCTTGTGGTAGACGACCTCGGACTCGTACTGCGCTGAGACGCCTCCCAGGAACTTCTTCTCGGCCTCGGGGATGCCCAGCTTGTCCCAGGTCCCCTTGATGTCCTGGGGCAGGTCCTCCCACGACTTGGCCTGCTTCTCGGTGGACCGGATGAAGTAGTAGATGTTCTGGAAGTCGATGTCGGAGAGATCGGCGCCCCACCACGGCATGGGCCGGCCCTGGAAGTGCTTCAGGGCCTTGAGGCGGAACTTCCGCATCCACTCCGGCTCCGACTTCAGCTCGGAGATCTCCGAGACGACGGCCTCGGAAAGCCCCCGCTTGGGGGTGAACACGGAGTGCTGGGGGTCCTGCCAGCCGAAGCGGTAGCCCTGCTCCAGCTCCTTGAGATCGGGTCGTGCGGCTGCCATCGGGCTCAGTATACGCGGGGCCGCCGAGGAATCCTATCCCGCCGGTAGGATTTGGTGTTTTGGCCCCTTGACCAGGGCTTTTACGGGCTGGGAAGGTTCCCTCATGGCTTCGGGGGACGCTTCCAGGGCACGAACCGCCGGTGGACGAACGCCTCCCGGTACCGGGGCTCCCACACCTTGTACAGGGCCTCGTGCTCGGGATGGTGTTCCCAGGCCCGGACCTGCTCGACGTCGTCCCATTCGCTGACCACGATCCACAACCTTGGGTCCGCCGTGCTCCGGGCCACCTCCGCCCACCGGAACCCTGGCTGCTGCCGGGCCAGGGCCTCCATCCGGTCGAGATCCCGCTGGAACGCCTGCAGATCGGCCTCGTCGCCCAGGGCGAAGCGGAGGTACGACAGGATGCTCACGGCCCCTACCCTACGGGAGGGCCTCGTCCAGTCTCTGAGCGGTGTCGCTCACGGCAGTCCCCAGCGCCTCGGCGAGGTGCACCACGGGTCCGACGACTACCGTCATCGGCGGTCCCAGCCCTGCTGTCCGGGCCCGATCGGCGAGATCGGCCAGCGTCGACGTCACCGATCGCTGTCGCGTCGTGCCGGCCCATTGCACGGCCAGGGCGGGGTCGCCCGCCGGCCGGCCGGTGGCCTGCAGCGTCCGGCAGATCCGATGAAGCCTTCCGGCCGCCATGAGCACGATGACCGTGTCGGCAGCGGTGGCCACCCGGGCGAGGTCGGTGTCATCGCCCCCCGCCCGGCGGGCAGTGATCACCGTGAAGCTGGAGCCGAGACCGCGATGCGTGACCGGGACCCCGGCCAGCGCCGGAGCAGCGATCGCCGAGGTCACACCGGGCACCACCTCGAAGGGAACACCCGCCTCGGCGCATGCCAGCGCCTCCTCACCGCCGCGGCCGAACACGAACGGATCGCCGCCCTTCAGACGAACCACGGTTCTTCCCGCACGAGCCCGTTCCACCATCAGCCGGTTGATCTCCTTCTGCGACGCTCCCATCCCGCGCGGTGTCTTCCCCGCGTCAACGATCTCCGCGCGACGCGGGGCGAAGTCGAGCAGCGCCGACGGCGCCAGCCGGTCGTGGATCACGACGTCTGCCGTTCGAAGCACCTCGGCGCCCCGAAGGGTGAGCAGCCGCGGGTCTCCGGGCCCCGCTCCCACCAGGTACACGATCCCCGTCACACGTTCTCTCCTTCGAGGACGCGGGCCCGGAGGGTCTGGCGAGCCTCGTCGATGCGACCCTCAGCAACCAGCCGTTCCAGCTCCCGCAGATCCAGAGCCCGCTCCCACTTGCGAGCCCTGTCGCGCAGATCCGGGAGCAACGGCAGGGTCTCGCGACGGACCGCCGCAATCAGATCCGCGATGTCCACCCACTCCGGCCCGAACTGCTCCTCGAGCTCTTCGCGCAGCCTGCGTGCCAGGGCGGGAGACGCTCCGCCCGTCGATATGGCGATGGTCAGGTCCCCCCGTCGGACGATGGCTGGGGCCGCAAAATCGCAATGCACGGGGTCGTCCATCATGTTCATGAGCACGCTCTCGATCCGAGACTCCTCGAAGATGGCCTCGCGGATGGCCTCGTCCTCCGAGGAGGCCACGCACAGGAAGGCGCCACCCAGGTCCCCCGGCTGGTAGTCACGCTGGATCACGCGTGCTCCGGCCCGAGCCAGTCGCTCGAGGTCTCGCTCCGGCCCCCGAGCCACCACGGTCACCTCGGCCATCGCGGAGATCAGGACGTCGGCCTTCCGATCGGCGACCGCCACGCTGCCGATCACCACTGCCCTGCGCCCTTCTACCTCCAGGCTCACCGGGTACCCGAAGCTCATCGACCCACCTTCAGCAGGCGCAGCTCGAACACCCGCGTGCACGACTCGCAGTACCAGGTGCCCGTCGTCTCCTCGGGCAGCAGCTCCTCCAGCCCGCAGTACGGGCAGTTGAAGGGCTGGGCCCGCGGGGTGGCCGTCGGCAGGTCGCTGCCCATCCCTCGCTCCATCACTCCGTGGCCAGGGCCATGACGCCCTGCAGCTCCGATTCGGGAAGGCGGTTCACCCAGGCGGAGAACGTCTCTCCCTCGTCCCGCTCCCCCAGCCAGACCCGGATCAGGAACTCGAGAAAGTCCGGGAGCTCCTCGGCTCGGACCCGGACGCCTTTCACCTTCCTGCCGAACCGTCGCTCGTCCCCGAGCTGGCCCCCCAGATGGATCTGGAAACCGTCGACGCGATGGCCGTTGTCCCCGGGAACCAGCGATCCCATCAGCCCGATGTCGGCCAGCTGGTACCGAGCGCAGGAGTTCGGGCAGCCGTTGAGGTTGATCCGCACCCGCTCGGCCAAGCCCGGCAGACGGCGCTCGAGCTCCTCGATCACCCATCCGGCGCGGTGCTTGGTCTCCACCACGGCGAGCTTGCAGAACTCGATCCCGGTGCAGGCCAAGACCCCGGCGCGTGCCGCGCTCGGTCGGGCGGCCAACCCCGCCGCCGAGAGCTCCTCCTCCAGCTCCGAGGCCTCAGCCTGGGGCACGTCGAGGACGAGCATCTTCTGCTGGGCCGTGGTGCGAAGACGACCCTGTCCGTACCGCCGGGCCAGCTCGGCTGCCCGGACCAGCTGTGTTCCGGTGATCCGCCCGGCAACCGGCGCGAAGCCCACCGCCACGCGGCCGTCCTTCTGCGGGGTGCGGCCCAGGTGGTCCCGATGTGCGGCAGGCGAATCCGGCGGGGCGGGGCCGTCTTCCAACGGACCGTCCAGGTAGTCGCGCTCCAGCACCTCACGGAACCGTTCCGGCCCCCAGTCCTTCATCAAGAACTTCAGCCGCGACTTGCTCCGCACCCGCCGATACCCGTGGTCGCGGAAAAGCGCGGTGATCCCGGCGCACACCTCGACCACCCGCTCCGGCGGGACGAAGCCACCCAGCCGATGGCCGAACCGGGGACTCGGCCCCAGCCCCCCGCC
>DASZKM010000244.1:0-5746 GCA_035947055.1 Actinomycetota bacterium | reverse complement strand
CGCCCGGGCGTCTTCCTCCAGGGCATCGAGGCTGGGATACGTGCGGATCAGCGCCCGGGCGGTGACCTCCCCCACCCCTCGGATGCCGGGCAGCGCGTCGGAAGGGTCGCCCCGAAGGACGGCGAAATCGGCGTAGCGGTTCGGAGGGATACCGTACCGCTCCTCGACGCCGGCCTCGTCGAGCTCATCGAGCTGAGAGACTCCTCGCCGAGTGAACAGGACCCGGACCACCGGATCGCGCACCAGCTGGATCAGGTCCCGGTCGCCCGTCACGATCTCCACCCGGTCGCGGGCTCGGGCTCGGGCGCACAGCGAACCGATGGCGTCCTCTGCTTCCCAGTCGCGGGCTTCCGCATGGCTCATCCCCGCGGCCTCGATCAGCTCCCGCAGCCGGGGGAACTGCTCGGGCAGGCCCTCGGGATCGACGGCCCGCTTCTCCTTGTATCCGGCGAAGGCGGCGACGCGCGTGGCAGGCTTCCAGTCGTGGTCGAAGCAGTGGACCACCTCATCCGGGTGGCGGTCACCGATCAGCCGCGAGCACATGTCCAGGTAGCCGTGCAGAGCATTTACCGGCTTTCCTCGAGGGTCCGTGATGCTGGCGGGCAACGCGAAGAACGCCCGATACATCAGGCTGGAGGTATCGAGAAGCAGCCGGCGTGTCACGCCGGCGCGGTCTTCAGTCCCTCGAGCAGCCGCTCGATGGCCGCGCCCACCTCGGCCCGGGCCCGGTGCACGTCGTCGGCCCGGACCATGGCCAGCGCCGCCTCGTTCAACGCCCCGAGCACCATGTGGGCCAAGGGGTCAACCGGCTGCTTGTCGAGGACGCCGGATTCCATGGCCACCTCGAGCGCCTTGCGTACCAGACCGAACCCGTGCTCCGCGTCCAGCTTGCGCCACCGTTCCCAGCCAAGCACTGACGGCGCGTCCTGGAGCACGATCCGCTGAACCGACGGCTCCAAGCACGCGTCCAGGAAGGCCCGGCAGCCCTCGATCAGATGCGCCCACGACCCGGTCGGCCCGGCGGCCATGGCAGCGGCCCGGGCCTTGTCTCCCATCTCGCAGGCCAGATCCTTGAACACCGCGGCGAACACGTCCGTCTTGTCCTCGAAGTGGTGGTACAGCGCGCCGCGGGTGACGCCGGCCCGGCGGACGATCTCCTCGGTGGGCGTCTCCGCGTAGCCGCGCTCGGTGAACAGATCCCGGGCCGCCCGGAGGAGGGCGTCCCGGGTCGCTTCCGACCGTTCAGCCTTGGTCTTGACTTCCATACACTCTGTATGTTAGATACATACTGCCTGTATGTGAGCGTGTCGGCAGGTTAACCGAAGGAGGCTCGCGTGTCCAGCGAGGGGAATACGCCTCCCGCAGAGGCCAAGTCCGCCTCGGATGCTCCGACCGGCGCCGAGATCATCTCGGGATTCCTGCCCCAATCCCCGTTCGTCGGGCACCTGGGGATCCGCCTGCAGACCCTTTCCCCGGGCCGGGCTGTGCTCCGCCTGCCGTTCCGCCCGGAGCTGGCAACCATCGACGACATCGTCCACGGCGGAGCGCTGGCGTCGCTCGTCGACACGGCGGCCATGGCCGCAGCGTGGTCCGGCGCCGATGTTCCCGACCAGCTGCGGGGCACGACCGTGGGTCTCACGATCAGCTATCTGGCGCCGGCTCACGGCGAGGATCTTGAGGCCGAGGCGTCCGTTCTGAGCCGGGGGCGGAACCTCTCCTTCGTCGACGTCGACGTCCGAACGGGCTCGGGCACGGCGGTGGCCAAGGCCCTGGTCACCTACAAGGTGGGGTGATGCAGTTGGTGCGCTACTGGTGTCCATGGTGCGGGGCGATCACGGAAGGATCCACCGCCGACGAGACGGTCCAGTGCTCGCGGTGCATCGAGGAGTTCACCCGGCTGATGGGCGTTCCGCTATCGGCTCCCATGGTCCCGCTCGGGCCCGGCCAGCGGCCCGGCCGCCCCGGCGCCGCCCGGCGCCGGTTCGTGTTCACCGACGCACGGACGGGACGGCTTCGAGGTCGAACGGCGGTGCCGCAGGCGACGGGGTAGCGGGTTCCGGCCCTGTCGCGGTCTCCGTGGCGCGTCCTTCCGCCGCCGGAGGCTCCGGGCGGTCCGCATTCCGTGCCCGAACCGCTTCGCGCGACTCGCGGTGCACGATGAGGGCCACGGCAGCAAGGATCACGGCCGCTGCCACCAGGATGCCCAGCGTCAACGTTTCGGATAGCAGGAGCCACCCCAGGAAGATGGCCACCACCGGGTTGACGTACGCGTAGGTGGACACCTTGGAGATGGGGGCGTTGTGCAGGAGCCACGTGTAGGCGGTGAACCCCACCAGCGATCCCGCGATGACCAGATAGGCAAGTCCGCCGATCGACGCTGCCGAGAACGCCGCGACGTCGAGTCCGCTGCCTTCGCCCCCGATCAGTCCGGCCGCCCCCAGGGCCACGCCACCGAGCAGCATCTGCCACGTGGTCGAGGTGAACGGGTCCTTGGGCAGGCGCATCCTCCGGGACAGGAACGACCCCGAGGCCCAGGACAGCGAGGCCAGCACGAGCAGGGCCATGCCGCCCAGCGCCACGCCGGTGGACGTCCGGCCCGGAACCACCAGCAGCGCCACGCCGAGAAACCCGAGGATGACCCCGAACAGGGTCCCCCGATCGACGCCGTCCTCGAACAGCCAACGAAGCACGGCCACCCACAGCGGCACGGATGCCACCAGCAGGGCGGCCAGCCCGGCCGGGACGTCCTGCTCGGCCACCATCACCAGGCCGTTGCCGCCCAGGAGGAGGAGCGTCCCGATCACCGCGGACGCGACCAGCTCTCCCGGTCCCGCCCGGAGCCCGGATATCCCTCGTCTGATCAGGAGGAATGCGGCCAGGATCGCCCCCGCCACCAGGAACCGGACTCCCGCGCTCAGGAATGGCGGCATGGTCTCCACCACCACCCGGATGGCCAGATAGGTGGACCCCCAGACCACGTACACGACCCACAGGACCGCCCACACCAGCCAGGCGGACGGACGGCCGTCCGCGTCACGCTTCCTGGACGCTCCCGAGCGGAGGCGGGCACGGCCGCGCCGCCACCCTTCGGCGGCCCGGACCAGATCCGAGTTCTTGGCTGCTGCCATCTCTCTGCTGAGGCTCGGGGTCATGGCCTTGCCTCCCATTACGTAAGGTGCTATCCTCTCTACGACGGTTACATCGTACGAGAGGTCAGGTAAGAAGTCAAATGGATTTCGCGTCTTACACCGACTGGTCCGTCAAGACCGCCGCCGACCTGGTCAACACGCTCGGGTCGGTCACCGGCAGGGAGTACCTGCCCGGACCGGAGGATCTCCGCCGGTTCCTTCGTGAGCACCAGATGACGGCCACCACGATCACAGAACGCGACATGGACGAGGTTCGTGAGGTCCGCGAGCGACTTCGCGCCGTATGGCACACGAAGAGCGACCGCCAGCGGGCCCGGCTCCTCAACCGCCTCCTGGCCGAGGCCGGAACGATGCCCCAACTGACCGATCACGGCGGCGACTGGCACCTGCACTACGTGCCCATGGAAGCTCCGGTCGGCCAGCGCCTGGCCGCCATGGCCGCCATGGGGCTGGCCGTGGTCGTATCGGACTACGGCCACGAGCGCCTGGGGATCTGCGTCGCCGAGAACTGCCGCGACGTGTACGTCGACACCTCACGGAATCGATCTCGCAGGTACTGCGACGAGTCATGCGCCTCGCGGATGAACGTGGCGGCGTACCGGGCCCGGCAGAAGCAGCGTCCGAAGACCCCGAGCGGCGCGTCGAGCTAGGCCAGCCTCAGGCGGGCGGGCACGCCGCAGCCGTCCCGGCCAAACATTGGGGGAACGGGAACGTCACCCGCGACTGGTACTGCACGCTGTCGTAGAACAGAGTCCACTCCGCGTAGCTGGCATCCGTGGGCGGAGCGTCGTAAGCCCGTGGTGACGTGATCCCTACCGTGACGCTCTCCATGGCCTCGGTGGCGTCGTATCCATCGAACGTGACCAGGACGGGCTTGGGCCCCGCACCGATGTTGGTGACCTCCACGCGCTTCACCAGCGCGCCGTCGATGTGCAGGTCGAACCACAGCTTGTCCGTGGGGACCATCGTTCTCGACGACAGCCAGGCCAGCACGTGGATGGGACCCGAGACCGTTACCGGCGCGGCCAGGCGGGTCTCGAAGTAGGGGAAGAACGGACTGTCCGGGCCGAAGTCGTAGTTCCCGTGCACCAGGCGTGTCTGCGAGTTGGGGACCCCAGCCGTGGGGCGTTGCGAGACGAGCGCCTGATGCATGGGCGGCTCGCCTGCCCCGCCGGTGGCGTACGCGTACCGAAGGGCGGCGGCCACCATCCCCGGACGGCTGCCCCCGAAGAACAGGCGGGCCCGGTTGTCGGGCACGAAGTCCGGAGCCTGGCCCGCGGTCTTCCCCGCGCATCCCGGTGCCGGGTCGCCCTCGGCGCAGGCCAGCAGCTGCTCGCTGGGGGTCACTGCGACGTTCAGCTTCAGCGGCACGGCCGGACCGCCGACCCAATTCCTGACCAGGATGCTGATGTCCTGGCAGTGCGCCACGTCCACGGTCAGCTCTTCGCCGGTGGGGTCGGTCTGGTTGAAGTTCTCGGAGCCCGCGATGATCCCGCCGCTCTCGTCGTCGCGGACGTAGAGGTCGAAGTCGTGCGGGTTGTTGGCCCAGCTCAGCGTGGCCTTCAGCGTCGCACCGACGTGGGGGGCGAAGTTGTTCTCGAACGGGAACGTCGCGGTCCGGTTGGCCCACACCGTGCCCGTCGTGTCCGCGTCCGAGGCGGCCGTGTTGCCGCCCGTCATCGGAGCGTCGAACTCGAACGCGAAGCCCTGGGTCGTGAGCTGTTCCCGGCCGTCGCCGGGCCCGCAGTCGATGGGCGGCGGACCCTCCTGGGCCGCAGCCACTGGCCCGAAGGCCAGCACCAACGCCAGCGGCGCCAGGAGCCCGGGCAGCCTTCCGGTCCGCATCCTCCCTACACGGCCGGCAGGGTCACCGGCAGCGTGACTCGCGACTGGTACTGCACGCTGTCGTAGTAGAGCGTCCACTCCGCGTAGCTGGCCTGGTTCGGCGGGTCGTCGTTCCCGCGCGGCGACGTGATCCCGATCGTGACGCTCTCCAGCGCCTCGACGGGTTCGTAGCCGTCGAACGTGACCACCACGGGCTTCGGCCCCGGTCCGGCCTGGCCGACGACCTCGACCCGCTTGATCAGCGCGCCGTCGAGATGGAAGTCGAACCACAGCTTGTCCGTAGGCTTCATCGTCTTCGACGACAGCCAGGCCACCACGGTGACAGGCCCAGAGAACGTGGTGGGCTGGGACAGCTTGGTGCGGAAGAACGGGAAGAAGTTGTTGTACTCGCCGAAGTCCGGGTTGCCGGCCACCGGCCGGACGTGAGCGTTGGCAATGCCAGAGGTGGGCCGAGCGGTCACAAGCTTCTGCGCCATCGGAGCGTCGGTGCCCGCCACCGAGGCAGCGTACCGGGCCGTGGCCGCCACGTTCCCGGGACGGTCCCCGCCGAAGTACAGCCGGGTGCGGTTGTCGGGCACGAAGTCCGGAGCCTGACCCGCGGTCTTCCCCGCGCATCCCGGTGCCGGGTCGGCCTCGGCGCAGGCCAGCAGCTGCTCGCTGGGGGTCACTGCGACGTTCAGCTTCAGCGGCACGGCCGGACCGCCGACCCAATTCCTGACCAGGATGCTGATGTCCTGGCAGTGCGCCACGTC
>DASZKM010000243.1:0-5526 GCA_035947055.1 Actinomycetota bacterium | reverse complement strand
GATCGAGCCGCGGCACCACGGGCAGATCCGGACCTCCACGGCGGAGCCGTTCTCCAGACCGGCGTCCGCCAGCGCGTCCACGTACCCCTTGCCGTAGTCCCACAGCACGTAGTCCTCTTCCTTGGGCTCGAACGCTGGCTCGTGCATACGGGGCTCACCGGTGGTCAGCATGTGCTCCAGGCTCTCCCGGAGCAGGTCCCAGTCGTAGTAGTGATCGGACCCGCAGTCGGGACACGCCACCACGACGCCCTTCACGCCCTGGCGCTCGAAGACGCCGCGCATGGACCCCAGGTCCTGCAGGTCGCCCTGGACGTTGTGCCGCTCCTCGCCGTCCAGCGGCTCGAAGCGCTCCTCTCCTTCGGGGTTCTCGGGATTCTCGGGGTTCTCTGGCATCACGCTTCCAATCGAAACGTCCGGAAGGGCTCCGCGAATTCCATGCCGCCCTCTGCGGCGGCGGAGCCCCATTCCCGGATCCTGGCGTCCCAGTCGGTGTCGCCCATGTTCTCCAGCTGGCTTCGGTGTGCCCGGATGGCTTTCATCTTCAGATCCATGGTCTCGCCGATGTCAACCCTGGCATCCGCGTCCGAGGGCTCGGTGGCCAGCCACAGCTCGGGGACCGAGAACGGCTCCAGCCCCTCGTCCACCAGGTCCGGGAACTGCGGGCGCGTGGGTGCGTCGCACACGACGACGTCGAGGACCGCCTGTCCGATCGCCCGGTGGTCGGGGTGGTTGATGTAGCTGCGCCCGAACCACAGCTTCGATGGGTCGAACGTCACGAGCACGTTCGGCCGGGCCCGGCGGACGTGCCGGGTGACCGCCCGACGAAGCTCCAGGTTCGGTTCAAGCGAGCCGTCGGTGTAGCCGAGGAACGCCACGTCGGTGACGCCCAGGACGCTGGCCGCTTCGCGCATCTCCTCTTCGCGGATCCGGGCGATCTCCTCCCGGCTGCGATCCGGCCCGTTCCACCCGGCCGAGCCGTCGGTGGCACACACGTACACCACGTCGGTTCCTTCGCGAACCCACTGGGCCACGGTGCCGCCGCACAGGAACTCGGCATCATCGGGGTGGGCGAAGGCAACCAGCGCGCGCTCGAACGCCATCCCATCCAGCGTAATGGAAACGTGCGTCAACGCAGGCGGGCTGGGCGGCGCCGGTCAGGTCGGTTCGGCCAGTGAGAATGCCTTCAACAGCGCCTCGGTTCGCTCCAGCTGCGCAGCCAGCCAGGCCGCGTCTTGCGGCCCGCGGATGTCCTCGCGAGGGAACAGGAACGTGTTCAGGTGCTCGTCCGAGCCGACCTGAAGCCCGAGCCTGGCCGCGTACTCCGCGATGGCGAACTCCCACGTGAACAGAGCGTCCCCGTCCTCGCCGACCTGCAGCCAGTACGTCAGGTAGGGGTTGGGACGGTGGGCGTAGTGCTTGATGCCGCGGCTCTCCCGATCGAACGCGAAGCCCAGCTCCCCCAGCGCTTCCTGGAACTCCACGCTACTGACGGGCCGCCGGCACGGCCGGGAGGTTACCCGGCCCGCAGCATGGCCTCAACGTCCTCGTGTGGTGGCGCTCCCCGGCCCCGAGCCACCGCTCCGTGCGCCCGGCCGAGCTGGGTCCGCCAGTCCTCGAGCGCTCCGCGCAGCATCGCCGCCGCCCTGGCCAGCTTGTTCTCCAGCGTCTGTTCCATCGAGCCCAGGATCACCTCCACGTCGGCCAGGCACGCCTGGACGTCGCCCGCGTCGCCGTACCGCAGCGCCAGCGAGTACAGCCCCAGCAGGACCGGGACAGCCGTGGAGTACGGGACCAGGACCACGCCGTGGGCGAACGCGTCGGAATGGGCTTTCCGGCACGCGGCGAACGCGGCGTCGGGAACGCACACCACCGCGAAAGGCGTGGTGAGCGAGGGCTCCAGGTAGCTTCGTGCTTCCCGGGCCCGGCGAGCCACCTCGTCCTCCACCTTCCGGCAGAGGACTTCCCGGCGGGCCGGATCCTGCTCAGCATCGAGCGCCTCCAGCTCCCGCGACGCGGTCCACTTGGAGTCCACCGGCAGCCGCTTCTGGTCCGGCAGGATCAGCGCGAACTCCACCCGCTTGCCGTTCACCGCGAAGTCCCGGGCCAGCATGGCGCCGGGGAGCTGGGACAGCGCTTCCTCGAGCAGGTTCTCTCCGGCCCGCCCGCGAGACCCGCCGCCCAGCAAGACCGCGCCCAGCCGGCCGATCGTCGACCACGCGGACTCCTCGGCATGCCGCCGGGCGTCGACGGCCGACCGCAGGGCCTCAACGGCCTCCCGGGTCCGTCCCAGGTCTCCCTGGAGGGCCCGGTCGTCGTCCACCCGCCTCCCGAGCACGTCCGCCAGGCGGTCGATCCGAAGGGACTGGGCCTCGACCACCCCTTTCAGGTCCGGAGCGGGCGTCTGCCGCCTGCTGAGCAGGATCGCTCCCACCAGCGCCGCGGCGCCCACCACGAAGAACAGCAGGCCGAACAGGTCTGCACTGGTCATCCCGTCACCTCCTCGCTCGAGGCTAGCGGGGGGGTGTGACACGAACGCCTGCGTCGGATCGGTATCTTCCGTCCATGAGCCGTGCCTGGCTGCTGGTGACTCTGTGCCTGGCAGCCATGGGATGCACGAAGGAATCGGAGCCACATGACTCACCGGCTTTGGGTGAGTTCTCGAAGCCCGTTCGCGACAGCCCCGGCTACTTCGAGGCTTGCCCGGTTCTCGATGGATCGCTGGATCCCGATGGGGGGCGCGGCGCTGACGCCGCGGCGATACGCTTCACCACCGGCGGCCCGGCAGCGAAGTCGGCCCTTGCCGACCCCGCCGCGCGGCCCAACGGTCTCAACCTTCAGGAGCCCTGGGGGAAGGGCGTCCTCGGTAGCCGCGTCGCGCGCGACGTGGTGGCCCGGTCCAGCTGCGGCCGGGACGTCGCTCGCAGGTCCTGGAGAGTGACGATCGATGATGGCTCGTCGAGCGCAAGCCTCGATACATGGCTGTACCTGATCCGCCGCGCTGACGGCTGGAAGGTCTGGGGCAGCTACTAGCTGCCCGCCCCGGTAACCCTCCGAAGCGGAGACCGGTCCGCCTGATAGACCGTGGGGCGGTCGCCGAACAGCTGATCGGCCCGATCGGCGAGTTCGGCGGGCTTCCACCGGTCGGCCTTGTCGATCTCGGCCACCGGCGTCCATCCCTGGTACAGCTGGACCAGTCCGCCGGTGATCCCGAACACCTGGCCGGTGATGTGGGCGGCCCGGTCGCTGCACAGGTAGGCCACCAGCGGGGCCACATTTTCGGGATCCAGCGGATCGAACTGTCCTTCCGCGGCACGGAGCTCGCCGAACGTCTTCTCGGTCATCCGGGTCCGGGCCCCCGGGGCGATGGCGTTGACGGTCACCCCGTATCGCGACATCTCCATGGCCACGATCTGCGTGAAGCCCGCGATGCCTGCCTTGGCCGCGCCGTAGTTCGCCTGGCCGGCATTGCCCAGCAGGCCGCTGGTGCTCGAGGTGTTCACGATCCGGCCGGATACCTCCTCCCCGGCCTTGGCCCGGTCGCGCCAGTGGCTGCACACGCGTTGTGTGCACAGGAAGGTTCCCCGGAGATGCACCTTGATGACCGCGTCCCACTCCTCGACGCTCATGTTGAACGTCATCCGGTCCCGGAGGATCCCTGCGTTGTTCACCAGCGCGTCGATGCGCCCCCAGGTCTCCACGGCCAAGGCAACCACGGATGCCGCGCCCTCGGGCTCCGAGATGTCCTCGAAGTGGCCGACGGCCTGGCCGCCCGCCGCGGTGATCTCCTCCACGACCTGCGAGGCGGGCCGGGGATCTTGTCCGGTCCCGTCCCACTCGCCGCCGACGTCGTTCACCACGACGCGCGCGCCCTCCGCGGCCAGGAGCAACGCCTCGCCGCGACCGATCCCCCGGCCGGCGCCGGTGACCACGGCGACCTTCTCGTCCAGCATCCCCATCAGCGAATCTCCCACTCGGGCGACGGGCCCACGATAGCGGCGCGGGCGCCGGGCAACCCCGACGCCCGCGGGCGATCCGGATCGGCGGAGCTAGGCCCGCCGGTAGTCGATGAGGTTCTCGAACACCTCGAACGCCGTGTACGTCAAGGCGTAGGAGGCCAGCCCGAACCGATAATCGTTGGTGTCGTCGGGCTGGTAGATGGGGTCGGGGAAAAGCACCCCCGCGATCCGCACCCGGCCCGCGCCGAGCTTGGCCTCGCCCAGGTTGACGGCGTTGCCGTTGGTGGTGTTGGACGCGGTCATGCAGTCGGCCAGGCCGCACGCTCCGAGCCAGGTCGACTTGGCGATGGTCCAGTTCGGCATCTTCGGGTCCGCGTCCATGCCGTAGTCGGGGCTGTACCCGATGGGCGCGGGCTCCACGGCCTGGCGCCGTCCGGGCTGCTGCTCGGCGGCCCCGGGCAGGTTCACGTCCTTGGCCAGCGGGTACTTCTCCGGGTTCATGTACGTGATGTTCCCGTTGGCGATCTGGAACGCGTAGTTCCCCGCCGTGGTCTCGGTGTTAGAGAAGACCTCCTTGACCGACCCACCGGGAACCAGGCCAAGCTCTTCGGTGGTCCGGAGCGCGGCATCGGTCAGCACCAGGTTTCCGCCGCCCTCGGCGAATCCCTTCAGGTTGGCGAAGTAGGCGCTGGCCTGCTCGGCGGTCAAGCCGAGCTGCTCGACCAGGTAGTCGCGCGCGCCCAGGTCGTTGACGACCACGATCGAGTCGAACGTCGACAGCGCCGCGGGATCGGTGGCCACCGTCTCCACCGGGATCTTGGCGAGCTTGCTGCCCTTGGGCACGTAGCGGTTCAGCTCCTTGAAGAAGTCCATCGACGAGACATCGATCTTGGCCTGGCCCGGAGACATCTCCGAGGTGACCGGGTGGAAGTCGATGTCCACGCGAAGGGGGAACGCGCTGGTTCGCGCAAGGGCGACTCGCCACCGGCCGGGCTCGGGGTCGTTGGTGGTGATGGTGGCCCCGGCCTGCAGGTACAGGAACGACTGGTTGAAGTCGCTGGCCGCCGTGTGCCACTGGCCCTCGTGGAAGTGCTGCAGCTGCATCCCGGCGAAATTGCCGTCGGAGACGCCCAGGGCGTTTGGCTTGGTGGTCTCCACAGTGAGCCCGCCGTTCCAGATGCCCTCGTCGGGGCCCTTGATCTGGAACTCGAACACCGGCGTCCCGTTGTCCACGGAGAAGGTCCCGCCGCCGCAGGGCATCGCGGCGTCGTTGTCCTGGAGCACCGCGCCCTGGCACGGGACCAGCGCGCTGATGTCGTTCTGCGCGGGGAGTCCCGGATTCTTCGGCCGGGGGGCCTGGTCGATCTGCATCCGGGTCGGGTTGAAGACGTAGCCGACCTTGCCGGTGGGCTGGTAGGTGACATTGCTGGTGGTCAGCATCGAGGCGATCTGGGAGAAGATCAGGCCCTTGTTCCCGTCGATGTGGGTCTGCTCCAGGGCAGGGTCGAACACGGTGTTGGGCGCCAGGTGGGACGCGTACATCTCGTTGTCGATGCCCACCCCGTTGAGC
>DASZKM010000242.1:0-3171 GCA_035947055.1 Actinomycetota bacterium | reverse complement strand
CCGCGGAGCCTCTCCTAGCGGTCTCACTTGGACTGGCGCTGCCCGAGGGATAAAGCATGCGCGTCAACCTCCTTCCCCCCGAGCTATTCGAGCGCCAGCGGATCCGACGCCGCACCGTGCTGGTCGTGGTGTTCGGCGTGATCGTTCTGGCCGCGGTCGGCGCGTTCTATGCCCTCCAGGTCATCCGGCTGGGTGAGGTGGAGGACGACATCCGTACCCAGGAAAGCGAGAACGCGGCGCTCCGTCAGGAGATCGCCGATCTCCAGGACATCGAGGCCCTGCAGCAGGAGATCCGGGACACGCGTGATCTGCTGGCTACCTTGCTCGCCGACCGGGTGCTCTGGTCGGGGATCCTCCGCGACATCTCGCTGGTGATCCCGCCGGAGACGTGGCTCACGGGTCTGTCGGGGACCCTGGGAACGGCGGCCCCGGCCGGGGAGGAGACCGCCGAGCCGGTGCAGGTGGCGGGGTTGGTCGGACAGATCTCGTTCACGGGGCGGGCCTTCGACCACCGGGACGTGGCGCTGTGGCTATCCCGGCTGGAGGACGTTCGGGGGTTCATCAATCCGTGGCTGACGACCTCGACCAGCACGGTGATCGGTGAAACGGACGCCGTGGAGTTCAACAGCTCCGTCGACCTGTCCGAGCAGGCCCTGGCCCGGCGGACAGGAGGTGCGGGATGAACCGCCGTGCCCCCGTGATCGCCGGCATCGTGTTCGCGCTCGTGGCCATCCTGGCGGTGGTCTTCCTGGTCCTTCCCAAGCGGGGCGACGTGAGCGAGGCGGAGGAGCGTCTGCAGGAAGCCGAGGAGCAGGAACTGGTTCTGGAAGCCCAGCTCGCTCAGCTGCGCGAAGCAGCCGAGGAAGCCGAGGACGTCCGCCGTGAGCTGGCCCAGTTCCGCCGGGCCGTTCCTCCGGTGGCCGATCTGCCCGGTCTGATCAACCAGCTGCAGACGGCTGCCGACATCTCCGGTGTGGATTTCTTCGCGATCTCGCCGTCGGATCCCGTGGTGACTCCCGACGGCCGGGCGACCCAAATCCCGGCCACGATCGAGGTGATCGGAGGGTTCTTCCCGGTCGATGAGTTCCTGTCCCGGCTGGAGTCGCTGCCCCGGGCGGCGAAGGTCGGTGCGATCACGGTCGCCGAGGGCCCGAACCGATTCCCCCAGCTTGATGTGACGCTGGAGACGCTGTTCTACACGACGGACCTGGATGCCGGGCCCGGCGCCCCGCCGCCGGCCGCGCCCGGCACCGAGACCGCGCCCGAGGCCAGCCCCTCTCCCGGGGCCAGCCCCGAGGCGGCCACGACTCCGGAGCCGGTGACATGACGAGCCGAGAGCGGAACCTGCTGATCGTGATGGGCGTCATCGTCGTCGCCGGACTGGCGTACCTGTTCCTGTTCGTCCTGGGCGGTGAGGAGGCGGAAGACCAGGCCGCCCCCACGCCGATCTCCTCACCGCCCGCTGCCCCAGAGCCGGGGCTGGAGCTGCCCGAGCCTCCCACCACCGTGAACTTCTTCGGCGGGCGGGACCCGTTCGTGCCGCTCATCGTCGAGGTCGTCACGCCGCCGGCCGGCCCGGTGCCGCCCGGCGAGGAGGTGCCCCCCGGTGAGGAGGTGCCGCCGGGCGAGCAGCCGCCGGGCGAGCAGCCGCCGCCCGGCGAGGAGGTGCCTCCAGCCGAGCAGCCGCCTACCGACGGAGGGGACCTGCCTCCCACGAACGGCGGCGGCGGAGGCGGCGCGACCGACCAGCAGTTCAGCTCGATGGTCTTCGGCGGCCGGATGGTCACGCTCCGCGAGATGTTCACCCAGGGGGGAAGCCAGCTGGCCCGGGTCACCGTGGACCAGGACAAGTTCGTCCTGGAGGAGGGGGAGGTCTTCTCCAAGAACTTCAAGCTGGTCTCGTTCCGGGGCAGCTGCGCCCGGTTCCTGTTCGGCGACGAGGCGTTCACGCTGTGCGAGGGGGCACCGCGGGATCCGTAGACCCTCTCGATCGTGGCTTCCGCGGTGAACGGGGGGAGTAGCCGCGGGGTGGGAGACGGCCTTCGGGCCGTCTCCCTGTTTCGTCTGAGGCCCCCAGGCCCGCCGAATATGATGGCCGGGTCGTGGATCACGCCGCACGCAGAGGACGACTGGCTCGGCGCATCGACGAGCTGGGCATCGACGCGCTCCTGGTCACCCGACTGGTCAACGTCCGCTACCTGAGCGGGTTCACGGGCTCCAACGCGCAGCTCCTCCTCACCCAGGGACGGGGAACCCTGTTCACCGACCGGCGCTACGAGGAGCAAGCCGGCAAGGAGGTACCCGACCTGGAGCGGGTCATCCTGGCCCGAGGGTTTCCCGACGCGCTCCCCGAGGTGTGGGGGTCTCCCGGCGTCCGACGGCTGGGCTTCGAGTCCGGCGGCGTCAGCTACCGGACGTGGCGGGCCCTGAGCGAGTCGGCCGCGAGCGTCGAGCTGATACCGGTCGGCGACGAGGTTGAGCGCCTGCGGCGGGTGAAGGACGCCGAGGAGATCGCGGTCCTCCAGCGGGCTCAGGACATCGCCGACGATGCATTCGAGCGGGTCACCGGGAAGCTGGCCGAAGGAGTGACCGAGCGGGGCGCGGCCGTGGAGCTGGAGCAGGCCATGCGAGCGCTGGGAGGGGAACGGGTTGGCTTCGACACGATCGTGGCGTTCGGCGAGAACGCCGCCGAGCCGCATCACCGCCCCGCGGATCGGGCCCTGGCCCGGGGCGACGTGGTGAAGGTGGACTTCGGCTGCGTGGTCGATGGGTACCACTCGGACATGACCCGAACCGTGGCGTTCGGCGAGCCCGATCCGCAGCTCCGCGAGATCCACGCCCTCGTCCTGCGCGCCCACCTCGCGGGGCTGGACGCTGTGCGGGCGGGGGTCACCGGCGGCGCGGCGGACGAGGCGGCCCGAGCGGTGATCCGGCAGGCGGGATTCGGCGACCGGTTCGGTCACTCGCTGGGCCACGGTGTCGGTCTCGAGGTCCACGAGGACCCATCGCTGCGCCACGGGTCGGACGACCTCCTGCAGACGGGCACCGTGGTGACCGTGGAACCCGGCGTGTACGTCCCGGGCCTGGGGGGCGTGCGGATCGAGGACGCCGTGGTGGTGGAGGAGGAGCGGGCCCGGCCCCTTCCTCGCTCGCCGAAGGAGCTCCTGATCC
>DASZKM010000241.1:0-11903 GCA_035947055.1 Actinomycetota bacterium | reverse complement strand
GCCCACCCACCGGTCCCCCCCGGACCCCGCCTCCTTGTCGAACCCCACGTACAGCTGGTCGGCCGTGCTTGACAGCACGTCGCAGCCGCACCCGCTCCGCTGCCCACCGGAAAGTCGCCAGTGGCCGTAGGTCCGGGCCGCGATGGCCTGAGCCTGCAACGCGGCCTCCGGCCAGGAGCTGGGGACTTCGGATACCCCGGCCACGTAATCCTCCACGCTCATGACGCCGAGCAGATGGGCCTTGCCCGCCGAGGCCCGCACGAACCGAAGCTCTCCCCGGCTCAGCTCATGGTTCCACTCCGATATTCGGATCCGTCCGGGACCGGGCCTGGCCACCAGATCGTTCCCGGGGCCGCCCCACGTCCGGTCTCCCACCGCCGACCCGTCCGGGCGGAGCACCCGGTATCCTCCATCACCGGTCACCTCGACCGTCCGCCGGGATCCGGCCTCGACCGCGTCGACCGGCTCGCCGTTCTGGAGGAGGAGCTGGAAGCGCCCGCCGACCGCGGAGAGCTGCACGGTGCGGAGGTTCTGCAGGAGGCCCACCCGGATCGTGGCCGGGCCCACACGGGCCAGGCGAGCGCCCGAGTAGTAATGGGTGACGATCTTCGCCGCGGGCCATCCGATGCGAGCGAGGCCCAGGGCCCCGTACTGGCTCATCCCGATGCCATGACCGTTGCCGGATCCATAGAGCCTGAATCCGTCGCTCCTTGCCGAGGCAGGTCGCGCGGCGGACGCCGATGGCGCCGCCACGGCTAACAACGAGAGCACTGCGATGAGCTTCTTCATGGGAAACGGGGGCCCTAACGCTACCGCACGGACGCGGCCCGGCCGGGATCCGATGCCACCTCGCCCGGCCCCAGCGTCGTCCTCACCAGCCGCACGCCCTCCGGGACACGAGCTCCCTCGGCCAGCACCGCCTCACGGACTTCGGCTCCGGACTCCACCCGGCTCCGCGCGCCGAGGATGCTGCCGTCGACCACGGCTTCCGCCCCGACCGAGACATCTGCGTGGAGGACCGACCGGGCCACGGTGGCGTTCCGACCAACCTCCGCACCAGGCGCCACCACGACGTGCTCCTCGATGCGGGCGGAGGGGTCGACCCCCGCCCCAGCAGCGACCAGGGGCCCGGTCGTTCCCCGGTACGCCTCGATCCTGCCATCCAGCGCATCGACATGGCCCTGGAGGTAGGCGGCCGGGTTGCCCAGGTCGCGCCAGTACCCATCGGCCAGCTGCCCCAACACGGGCTCGCCCCGGCGGATGAGGTCCGGGTACGTCTCTCGCTCGATCGAGACCATGACGCCGGGCGAGACTCGGTCAAGGGCCCGGGGCTCCAGAACGTAGATCCCGGCGTTGACCCGGCCCGGGATCCTGACCTCGGGCTTCTCCCGGAACGCCGTTACCCGGCCGTCCTCCTCCGTCTCAACCAGGCCGAACGGCCGGGCGTCGTCCACGGCGGTCAGCGCGATGGTGGCCGTCGCTTCGTGTTCCCGGTGCGCCGCGATCAGTCCGGTGACATCGATGTCCGTGAGGACGTCACCGTTCAGGGCCAGGAACGTTCCGTCCACGTGCTCACGGGCCCCGGCGATCGCCCCTGCCGTCCCCAGCGGCTCCGCCTCGGTGATCCATGTGACGGCCGGGCGGGCCGATGACCGGCTCTCCAGGAAGCCGTGGAACCGTTCTTCCAGGTAGGGCGAGGAGCAGATGACCTCATCGACGCCGTGCCGGGCCAGATGATCGAGGACGTGGTCGAGGAAGGGCCGGTTCATGAACGGCAGCAGCGGCTTGGGGACCGTCTCGGTGAGTGGACGCAGGCGGGTGCCCTCGCCGCCGACCAGCACGACAGCCTTCACGGCCGCTTCCTGAGTCCAGCGACCATGGCCGCCCGCAGCCACAGCGCCCCGCGAACGAACGGCTTCAGCAACGCCCGCGGCCCCCCCGCCTCGAACTTCGAGAAGTATCGATACACGCTGCGCGAGTGCTGGAACGCCATCCGCCCGTGCTTCCCTCGGGTGGACACGCCGATCTCGTGGACCACCTCCACCTCGGGCGAGAAGATGACCTGCCAGCCGGCCTGCCGGAGCCGCGTGCACAGGTCGACGTCCTCCACGTACATGAAGTAGCCCTCGTCGAACGGGCCGGTATCCTCGATCGCTTCCCGCCGGAGGAGCATCGCGGAACCGGAGACCCATGCGACCTCCCGCTCGGTGGTCCGGTCCCATCCGGCCATCGTGTACGAGCGGGTGAACCGATTCCGGGGAGCGATGGGACCGAGGAACGCGTGGGCCAGGCCCTCCAGCAGGCGTGGCACCCGCCGCGCCGACGGCTGGATCGAGCGGTCGGGGTTTCGGACCAGGAGCCCCACGGCCCCGGCCCGGGGGCGCTCCCGCGCCACCTTGACCAGCGCGCTGAGCGTTCCCGCCACGATCTCGGCATCGGGGTTCAGCAGGAGGACGAACGGCGCGGTCGTGGCGCGGATGCCTTGATTGGCGGCCGCGGCGAACCCGCGGTTGGCGTCGTTCCGGATCAACCGTGCCCCGCCCCGGTCCGCCAGCTCGGCGCTGCCGTCGAGCGAAGCGTTGTCCACCACCACCAGGTCGAGGGCGATGTCGCCCGCCGAGGCCAGGACGGATTCCAGGCAGCGGACCACGAACGGCCCCGCGTTGTGGTTCACCACCACCACGGCGAGCTGAGCGTCGTTCGTCACGTCTGGCCGGTTCTCGACACCAGGACCAATCCCAGGATGATGAAGGCCACGCCGCCCCACCGCAGCACGAACATCGGCTCGTCCAGCAGGGCCCACTCGAACACCAGGATGAGGACGAACGTCAGCGAAGCAAAGGGATAGGCGAAGGACAGCGCGGTTCGGGACAGGACCACCAGCCAGATGGCACCCGACAGGCCGAACGCCAGCAGGCCGACCCAGATCGAGGGTTGACGGAACACCCGCACCGCGGTGGCCAGCGGCGTCTCCAGGTCGGCCGTCCCGATCGCTCCCACCTTGTTCATCCCCACCTTCAGCATGAGCTGCGCCACGGCAGCCAGCCCGACCGACGCCAAGATCAGGGCGATGATCAACCGGCTCCTCCTCTTCTCGCCGGGCGGGGCCGGCGGTTCGTAGTCGATGTCCAGGGGGCTGCTGTGCTGGTGCGGCCGCGGGGGCCGCCGGAACAGGCTCACCGACGCACCTTGGTCGCCCCCCGGCCCGCCAGCCGACCGAGGACCGCGGCCAGCTCGGCGTCGTCCCCGACGACGTGGTCCCGCTCGGTGGCCTGCTCGGGGAGGCCGCCGACCGCGGTGACCACCGCCGGTGTCCCGATGGCCTGGGCTCGGGCCAGCACCCCCGACGACCACGACCGGCGGTAGGGAAGCACGACGGCGTCCGCCGCGGCTACCCAGGCATCCAGGTCGTCGGCGTCGACGTACCGTTCGATCAGGTGCACGGAGTCCCCGTCGGCCAGGGCGCGGAGTCGCTCCAGCGTGGCCAGATTGGCCGGCGTCGGGTCCTTCACCGAGCCGACGACGTACAGGTGCCCACCGCTGCGTCGAACGGCCTCCGCGGCCCGCTCGAACCCCTTGTCGGCATGGATGAATCCCGGAGCCAGGAACACGGTTTCGTCGGTCGGCAGCCCCAGTCGTTCCCGGGCCGCCGACCGGGACAGCGGTGATCCGACCGTCACACCCGAGCGGTGGTCGAGCAGCCGGGCCCGCACGTTGATCCGGTAGAGCCGCTCGAGCTGCCTGTGCTCCCGCTCGGTGTGGAACAGGAGCACCGGGGCGGCCCGGAACGCCAGCCGGAGGATGACTTCGTCGGGACGCCACCATCTCGGCGGGTCGGCCTCGTGGACGACGATCTCGGTCCGCCGCCGGCGGAGGACCAGCCACAGCAGGCCCAGTGACGTTCCGATCGCCGCCAGCGGGTTCCTCCGCCGGCCGTACAGCGCGGGCTGGAAATGGACCACGATCCGGTCGAACCGGTCCCCGACCCGTGTCGCCAGGCGGAACGGCCGCCCGCCGTGGAACGGGACGTGGACGTCCCCGGTTCCGTCGGGTGGCGAGAGCACCGTCACCGCGTGGCCCTCGGCGCGCAGGCGCTGCACCTGAGTGGCCGCGTACGCGCCGATCCCGCAGGGGCGGGGCGGGTACGAGGAGACCACGAGGACCCGCATCAGTCGAGCTCCGTCCTTGCTCGCTCGGGCCGCTCCACACGGACCTCCACCGGGATCACCAGACCGCCCTTGACGTTGCGGACGACATCGAATGGGTACCGGCGGGGATGCCAGTCGTAGGTCGCGGTGTGATCGCGGTCGCGGACCCCCACCGTCACGAAATACTGGCCTTCGAGGAGCGGGATCGCGTTCAGGTCGAACGTGACCCGGACCGTTCCGTCGACCCGTCCCACGTCGACCTCCAAGCGCTCGGTATCGGTGGTGAACACCCACTCGTCCCGGGCGTTGTGGATCCCCACCACGACCACAGGCTCGTCGACAGGATGTCGGGCCTTCAGCTCGATCTGGACCGACAGCGACTCCCCCGGGGCAACCATGGCCCCCGGCCGCCCCTTGGCGTCCAGCAGCTCGACGCCGGCGATCTCCACCTCCTTCGTGGCCGCCTCCTCGGTCAGCCCGGTCTGGCGGCGCATCATCACCTGTCGGAACTCCTTGACCACTTCGTCAACCGCCCCCGCGGCCTGCATCCGGCCGGACTCCAGCAGCACGGCCTGGTCGCAGATCCGGGCCACCATCTGCATGGCGTGGGTCACGAACACGATCGTCTTCCCGTCCTTCTGCAGCTGGTCTACCCGATCGAAGCATTTCCGCTGGAACGCCTCATCGCCGACCGCCAGGACCTCGTCGATGAGCAGGATGTCCGGATCCACATGGACGGCCACCGCGAAGCCCAGCCGCACGAACATCCCCGAGGAGTAGTACTTGACCTGGTTGTCGATGAAGGCCTCCAGCTCGGCGAACCCAACGATGTCGTCGAAGTAGCGATCTGTCTCCCGCTTCGACAGCCCAAGGATCGACGCGTTGAGGTACACGTTCTCCCGGCCGGTCAGCTCGGGGTGGAACCCTGCACCCAGCTCCAATAGCGCGGCGATCCGCCCCCGGGTGGTGACCCGGCCCGTGGTGGGGCGGAGGATCCCCCCGATGATCTTGAGCAGTGTGGTCTTCCCGGAGCCGTTCGGTCCCACCAGTCCCCAGGTCTGTCCGGCCGGGACCGTGAAGTCGATGTCCCGTAGCGCCCAGAAGTCCTCCGCCCGCGGCCTGCGGAACCGGAGGATGCGTTCCTTCAGGCTGGACGGGCGCTCGTGGTACAGCCGGAATCGCTTCGACACGCCCTCGACGACGACGGGCGCCTCGGTCATAGCTCCTCCGCGAAGTCGCCCGACCGCCGGAAGAACAGGCGCCACGTGACGTACAGGAGTACCGCCGAGACCGCGCCCACGGCCAGAGCCCGGAAGCCGTACCACCGGAGACCCGGGGCCGGCAGTTCGCCCAGCGCTTCCGATGAGACCCCCCCGTAGATGGCTCGCTGGAACGTGAGGACGATGTTCGTCACCGGGTTCAGCAGGTAGATGGAGAAGCCGGTGTCACCAAGGTTGTTGGCCACCAGCGAGGCCGGGTACACGATCGGGGTGCCCCAGAACCACGCCAGCAGACCCAGCTCGACCAGGTAGGTGACGTCCCGGTACCGCACGTTCAGGGCGGCGGTGGCGAACCCGATGGCCGCCACGAACAGCAGCAGCACCACCAGCGCCAGCGGCAGGAGGATCAGCCCTCGGTGGACGAGCGGGTAGCCGAACACCACCAGGAACGCCACCAGCACCAGGAACTGGAAGAAGAAGTTGACGGTCTGGGCCCGGATCACGGCCAGGGGGAGGACCTCCCGGGGGAAGGCCACCTTGGGCACGAGCTGGGCGTTCCCGGTCACCGATGCGGTGGCGCCGCCCAGCGCCGTGGAGAACAGCGTCCAAGGCAGCAGTCCCGACAGCAGGTAGACGGGGAAGTCCGGGATGCCGCTGGGGAGGAAGTACGTGAACACCACGTAGAACACGACCAGGTACAGCAGGGGGTGGAGCATCGACCAGGCCACGCCCAGGAGCGTCGACTTGTACTTGACCCGGAGCTCCTTGCGGGCCAGGTTTGCCAGGATCTCGCGGTGCGTCCACAGGTCGCGCAACCTGGCCGTGACGCGAAACCGCGGCGCCTCGTTGGTGCGGACCAGGACGTCAGACGCCGACACGGGAAAGCACCTTCTGGATCGCCTCGTCGAGCGGTGGCATCGGAGGAACGCCCGCTCCAGGGAGCACCACGCTGGTCAGCGAGGAATTCACGGGCCGAGGCGCCGGACGATCCAGTTCGTCGTTCTTCTGCTCCAGGATCTCCCCGGGCAGATTGCCCAGCTGCTTGGCCCGGACCACGACGTCGTGCCACGTGACGGCTTCGGGCCCTCCCAGATGCACGATGCCGCGCAGGCCCGAGCCGGCCAGAGGGATGAGCCGTTGCGCGAGATGCTCGACGTACGTGGGACTGCCGATCCGGTCGACGATGGCACCGATCGTCTCCCCCGCGGCGAGCTTGCGTACGGAACCCGAGACGAAGTCGTTCCCGGCACCGAAGACCCACGCGGTGCGGACGATCAGATGCTCGGGAGCGATGGCCGCCGCCGCCGCTTCCCCGCCGAGCTTGGTCCACGCGTACACCGAGAGCGGGTTGGTCTGGTCGCGCTCGTCATAGGGCGATCCCTTGAGCCCGTCGAACACGTAGTCGGTGGACAGGGCCACGAGCAGGGCATCCGCTCCGCGGGCCGCCGCGGCGACGTTGGCCGTGCCCAGCACGTTCGTCTCGGCCGCCCGGCGCGGGTCCGTCTCGCAGCCATCGACCGAGGTCATCGCGGCGAGGTGGAAGACGACGTCGGGCCCCACCGGCACGAGCGCGCCGAGAACGGCTTCTGTATCCCGGACATCCAGCTCCTGACGGGTGAACGCGTGGACCTCGTGCTCGGGCCCGACGGACTGCAGGAACGCCCGGCCCAGTCCCCCGCCCGCGCCCGTCACGGCCAGCCTCATCGCGCAGCTCCCGCCGAGGACGGCGCCCACCGGTCGGGATGATCGCGGAACCACTCCACGGTGCGCTGCAACGCATCGTCGAATGCCGCGACCGGCTTCCACCCCAGCCCGGCCCACCGCTCCCACACCATCGAGTACCGGAAGTCGTGTCCCGGCCGGTCGTCCACGAACTCGATCAGCGACTCGGAGGCTCCCGCCAGCCGGCAGATCGTTCGGGCCAGCTCGATGTTGGCCACCTCGTGGCCACCCCCGGCGTTGTACACCCCGCCCGCCTCGCCCTTCTCGGCCACGGTGAGCACGGCCCGGGCAAAGTCCTCGACGAACAGCCACTCCCGCCGGTTCGAGCCATCGCCGTACACCGGCAGCGGGTTGCCCTTCAGCGCGGCCACGGTGAACGTGGGGATGGCCTTCTCGGGATGCTGCCGGGGCCCGAACGCGTTCGGCCCTCGGAAGACCCGAACGTCATTCCCATACGTTCGGTGGAACGCGCGGCACAGCAGGTCTCCGCCGGCCTTGGTGGCGGAGTACGGGTTGTTGGGCTGTAGCGGGCTGTCCTCGGTGAATGCGCCGTCCTCGATCGACCCGTAGACCTCGTCGGTGGACACCTGGACCAGGGGCGTATCGTCGCGCAGGCAGGCGTCCAGGACCGTCATCGTCCCGGTGACGTTTGTCCGCGCGAATGGCCGCGAATCCTCGATGCTGCGATCGACGAAGGACTCGGCGGCGAAGTTGACCACCCGGTCGGACTCGGCCACCAGGGGCCGGACCGCTTCAGGATCGGCGATGTCTCCCTGAACGAACCGGAACCGAGGGTCGCCCTCGTGGACCAGGTTCTCCTTCGTTCCGGCATAGGTCAGGGCATCCAGCACGGTCACCGTGTCGTCCGGGCGGGTGGCCATGACCAGGTCGACGAAGTGCGAGCCGATGAAACCGGCCCCGCCGGTCACCAGAACGTTCATTACTTGAAGACGATGTCCCAGCTGTACGGGATGTCCGGCGTATCCCAGGGGGCCCGGAACTCGTCCGGGGCCTCGCGGTTGTACGGCTCGGTCGGGACGTTGATGACCAGTGATTCCTCTTCGGAGATGCACTTCCAGCCGTGATACGTGCCGGCGGGGACCCGGACCAGCTGAGGGTTGTGGTCGCCGATGAAGTACTCCTTGAGCATCCCGCGGGTCGGCGATTCCTCCCGGGCGTCATAGATGACCAGCTTGACCATCCCCTTCACGCAGCAGAAGTTGTCGTCCTGGACCTTGTGGAGGTGCCAGCCCTTGACCACTCCGGGGTACGTGGTGGACAGGTACACCTGGCCGAACTGCTTGAAGCCGTCATCGTCGTTGCGAAGGATCTCCAGCAATCGTCCCCGCTCATCGGGGATGACGGCGAGATCCTTCACCCACACGCCTTCGATCTCGTCGGCCATAGGGGTCTCCTGTCCGTGACTGGACGGTCGGTTCGGGGAGTCTAGCAGCCGTCGTCTGAGCGGGCCGGAGTGTCTCCGGCGGCCCGGTGGAGCACGCTTGCTGTCCGCCGGGCCGTCTCGTCCCAGGTGTAAAGACCGACACGGTTCCGTCCGGCGATCCGGAGGCGCTCGCGCAGCGCCGGGTCTTCCACGACGCTGCGGATACCCCCGGCGATCGACGTCTCGTCGAGGGGGTCGACCAGCAACGCGGCATCCCCGGCCACCTCGGGCAGGGACGAGACGTTGGAGGTCACTACGGGGGTCTCGCAGGCCATGGCCTCCAAGATCGGGAAGCCGAACCCCTCGTACAGCGATGGAAACACGAGGGCTTCCGCTCCACTCAGCAAGGCCACCTTGTCCCTGCCATCGATATAGCCCGCCATCCGGACGCGGTCTCGCGCCTGGACCGGGATCTCCCGGAGCGCCCCCTCCAGCTGCTGCCGCCCTTCGGGGTTCCAGGGAACCGAAGCGCCGGCGATGACCAGGTCCGGGCCCCCCCCTTCCACCCGCCCCGAAGCGAACGCACGGATCAGGCGGGGGATGTTCTTCCGCGGCTCGATCCCACCGAGGAACAGCAGGTACGGGCGGTCCAGTCCCAGCCGGGCTCGGACCCGTGCGACCTCGGCCTGTGAGGCAGGCCGGTACCGATCCGTGTCGATCCCGTGGTGGATGACGGTCACCCGGCCGGGATCCACCGGGTACAGCTCCAGGAGGTCGCGGCGGGTCGCCTCGGACACCACGACGATCTCGGCGGCCTGGCGGAGGGCTCGCTCGAGACGCTGGAGCCATCGCCGGGTGGCCAGCGGCGCCGTCTCGGGAAAGCGCCGGAACGCCAGGTCGTGCACGGTGAGCACCACCCGCCTCCGAGCGGTGGGTGGGGGGACGAAGTTCGGCGCGAACAGCACATCGAAGGGCAGGAACCACTCGAGCCTTGGAAGCTCCCAGCGCAACGAGAGGCGTTCGAACCACCGTGCGGGGAAGGGCGTCCACCGCTCGAGCAGATTCGGCCGCGGGGGGAAGAACCGGCGCCCCCATCGCCAGGGCCGGGCAAGCCTTCGAGCGTTCAGGTACCAGGCCACATAGGTCGAGCGCGGGTCGACGCCTGGAAGACGGAGGATGAGCTCCCGTGCGTAGTGCCCGACCCCGGTCATCCCGGCGGACACGGCCGGCCGGGCGTCGATGGCGATGCGCACCCGGCTACGCGACGGCGCCGCGAGTCACTAGAGGACCTCGACCTGGCTCTGGTCCCCGAGCATCAGCCGGTACATGGCAGGCCGCTCACGGCCCCGTCGAACCTCCACGTCCTTGCCGACCAGGGATTGGGACACGCCCCGCACGTCCTCGATACGGCACCGCTCCATGATGATCGAGTCCTCGACCTCGCTTCCGGTCACCGTGCAGCCGTAGTAGATCGATGCGTTCGGTCCGATGAGGCAATCCTCGATGATCGTGTCCTCCCCCACGATGGCAGGGCCGCGGACCACCGATCCCGAGACCTTGGCGCCTTTCTCGATCACCACCGGGCCCACCAAGCGAGACCGTCCGTCGACGTCGCCGTTCACGCGGGGCGGCATGACCGAGAGCATGATGCGGTTGGCTTCCAGCAGATCCTCCAGCTTGCCGGTGTCCTTCCACCATCCCGAGACCATCTCCGGGCGGACGGTGCGGCCCGCATCGATCAGGGCCTGGATCGAGTCGGTGATCTCCAGCTCTCCTCGCCAGGAGGGCTTCACCGATGCCACGGCTTCGTGGACGGTGGGGTCGAACAGGTAGACGCCGACCAGGGCCAGGTCAGAGATGTGCTCCTTGGGTTTCTCCACCAGCCGGGTCACTCGGTCGCCGTCCAGCACCGCGACGCCGAATCGCTCGGGCTCAGGTACCGCGGCCAGGAAGATCTGCGCGTTCGGACGGTGACGCTCGAACTCCTGGACGAAGCGGGTGATGCCCTCCAGCAGGACGTTGTCACCCAGATACATCACGAAGTCGTCGTCGCCCAGGAAGTCCCGGGCCACCATCACCGCATGTGCGAGACCCCGCGGAGCGTCCTGCGCGATGTACGTGATCTCCAGGCCCCAGGCCGAACCGTCCCCGCACGCCGCGCGGACCTCGTCGGCGGTGGACCCCACGACCAGGCCCACCTCGCGGATGCCCGCGTCACGGATGGCCTCCAGCCCGTAGAACAGGATGGGCTTGTTGGCCACCGGGATCAGCTGCTTGGCGCTGGTGTGGGTGATGGGCCGGAGACGGGTCCCCGCCCCGCCGGACAGGACCAGAGCTTTCACGCGCCCTCCGACGGATCGATCACGACGGCCACGTCGGCATCACCGAGAAGGGCGGGCTTCGCCTCGCGGAGCTCGAGCCGAGGGAGGTAACTGGAGACGACCTCGGCACGGTCGCGTGCGTCGCCGGCGTACAGGATCCCCGGCTCCTCGGTGGTCTCCGACGGCTCGAGCACGACGAACCCCGCCCGGCGGAGAAGGTTGTCGGCCTCCGCGACCGCACCCGCGTCCACCGTCGATGACAGCACCTGCACCCGGATGATCCCCGGCGAGGGCAGCGTGCTGGCCAGCTCGGTGCCCACGTCGCCCAGCGGCCGGCCGTCGCCGAGGGCCTCGAACAGGCGGTCGGTGGCCGGTTGCTCGGCAAGCACGTACGCCACGCCGTCAAGCTCGGCCGGTGTGGACGGAACCACCCGGAAGTCCAGACTCTCCGCCCCGGAGGGATCCACGGACGACAACTCGCGGAGCTTGCTCCCCAGCAGGATCAGGTCGGCGCCCGACAGCTCCTCGTCCGTCGTCACGTTCCCCACCGCCTGCTCGATGACGTCAGGGTCCAGGAGCGAACGCACGGACAGCACCTTGTTCATCATGGCCCGCATGAACTGCTGCTGGCGCGTGATCCGCGAGAAGTCGGGGATCAGATCTCCCTCCACGTGCCGGGCGCGGACGAACGCCAGCGCCGTCCGACCGTCGAACGTATAGCAACCCGCCTTAGGGATGGCGAGCCCGGCCAGCTCATCGAACATGGGCCGGTCCACGCACATCCGAACGCCGCCGAGGGTATCCACCACGTCCTGGAAGCCGGCCAGATCGACCTCCACGTAGTGGTGGACGGGCAGACCCGTGAACCGTTTCACGGTCTGGAGCACCAGGCCGGGCCCGCCCAGCTCGTACGCCGCGTTGATCTTGTTCGTACCGTGCCCGGGGATGGTCACCCGAAGATCTCGGGGGAAGTGGACCACGACCGCCTGCTCTTGCTTGGGGTCGACGTGCACCAGGATGATCGTGTCGGTGAGCTCGCCGTCCAGGTCCTCTGGCGCCCCGAACGCGGCCTGCTCCTCGGGGGTGAGTCCGGCGCGCGAATCGTTCC
>DASZKM010000240.1:0-3118 GCA_035947055.1 Actinomycetota bacterium | reverse complement strand
ACCGCACGAGCTCGAGTCGGCGATACGCGACATCGACCGCGTGCCGTCGCAGCGCACTACCACATACGAACGCGTAACGCGAGCACCATCGCGCTGACGCGAACACGCGCGTCAGAGTTATCCACAACCCCTACAAACCGCGAAACAAAAAGTTCATCATTGGGTCTGGACAAACGTGGTGCACCTGCTCCAGAATTACACAACTGTAGTTCGAGGGGAGCGGGTGGCATGCACCACTACATCCCATGGCAGGAGAAGGCGAAGTGCCGGGAATACGACCCGGAAGTTTTCTTCCCAGAGAAAGGTGGGTCCTCGCGCGAGGCGAAACGGATCTGTGCCGAGTGCGAGGTCCGCATCGAATGCCTGAACTACGCGTTGCGGCGCGACGAGCGCTACGGCGTGTGGGGAGGGATGAGTGAGCGTGAGAGACGACGCCTGAAGCGCATGGCGTCCTGACCCAGGAGAGGAGGTGACCATGGCCACAGCGCGCAGGAGAAAGACAACGGGCGGTCGCAAGAAGACCGCCGCCCGGAAGACGACGACGCGCAGGAGAAAGACGACCGGTGCACGCAAGACCACCGCGCGGAAGTCGACGACGGGTCGTAGGAAGACGACCGGTCGCAGAAAGACCACGGGTCGCAAGACCACAGCACGGAAGACCACGACCCGGAGGAGAAAGAGAACGGCGAGCGCGACGGCGCCGCGCAGGCGGCGGCGGACCACGGCCAAGACCACGGCCGCGCGCCGTCCACGGAAGAGGTCGACCGCCAGACGTAAGTCGTAGGCGTCACCTCGATCCTTCGAAGGAGGGGGGCAATGACCCCCCTCTTTCGTTTGTGGTCGTCGCTCAGCGGGGCTTAGTCTCATCCCTCATGCAGGCAGAGGTCCCATCTGTCCTGGTCGTCCTGGTCGTGAGGGACGGAGCCGCGTGGCTGAGGAAGGTTCTGGCATCGCTGGCCCGCCAGACCCACCCTCGGATCGGCGTGCTGGCCGTGGACAACGCCTCCACCGACGGGTCCGCGGACATCCTCGCCCAGGTGCTCGGCAACCGGGTCATCCGTTTGGACCGCAACATGGGATTCTCCGAGGCGGTCCGCCACGCCATGGATCGGGCCCAGGGGACCCGCCCCGACTACGTGCTCCTTCTCCATGACGACACCCTGCTTGCTCCCGATGCCGTCGCTCGGCTTGTAGAGGCGGCGACCCGAGTACCGGGCACCGGGATCGTCGGGCCCAAGGTCCTCGACTGGCACGACCGACGGATCCTCCGCGAGATCGGGTTCGCGGCCGACCGGTTCGGGTATCCGCATTCGCCCCTGGAAGAAGGGGAGATCGATCAGGGTCAGTACGCCACGCCGCGGGAGGTGCTGTTCGTGTCCTCAGCGGCGATGTTGATCTCGCGGCAGGTGTGGGAGCGGATCGGCCCGCCCGATGAGCGCCTCGGGCCCGGCGGGGCCATGGAGTTCTGCTGGCGGTCGCGCGTGGCTGGCTTCCGTGTGGTGGTCGAACCACAAGCCGTGGCCCTCCACCGGATGGCGGGGGAGCGGGGGGAACGGCCCCGGATGTCTTCCAAACGGCCACGGGAGCTGACCCAACGGGCTGCTCTGGCCACATTGCTGGTGAACGCCCGGATGCTGACGCTGCTGTGGCTGATCCCGGCGTACGCCGTGCGCTCCGCGGTGGCTCTGATCCGTTCGCTGGTGGCCCGCCGGTTCGACCGGGCGGCGGAGATCGTCGGAGCGTGGGGCTGGAACCTCATTCACCTGCCGGGAACCGTTCGGCGCCGGGCGCGGGCTCAGGCCGTACGCGCTGTATCGGACCACGACGTGACCCGATTCATGTCGCCATCGTCGACCCGGCTGCACGACCTCGGACTGCAGGCGTCCGCGGCGCTGATCGGGGGACGGGTGGCTCACGTGGAAGAGGGTGAGGAGCCTGAAGCGGCGCCTCTTCCCCAACGCGTGGCATCGGTCGTCACGTCACGGCCTGTCGCGGTGGGATGGGTGGTCGGCGTCCTGCTGACCGTGCTCGCGTTCCGAGACGTGCTGTTCGTCTCGCGGCTGCAGGGAGGCGCATTCCCGGTGATGCCCGACGGTCCGTCGGCGTTCTTCAGGGAGTTCGCTTCCGGATGGCGAACCACCGGCTTCGGCGGCTCGCTGCCGCCCACTCCGGCGCTGATCCCGCTGGGGGTCGGCAGCGTGATCACCCTGGCAAACCCGCATCTGCTGGGCCGCCTGATCATCGCGCTGGCTCCTCTGTTGGCGGCCGTGTCGTGTTTCTGGGCAGCGCGGCGGCTCGGCGCCTCGAAGCTGGCCGCGGTGATCTCGGGAGCGTGCTACGCGCTGTGCGCGCTGACCCTGTGGGCCTCATCGGAGGGGCGGATCGGTACCGCCGTGCTGCTGGTGGCATTGCCGTGGCTGTGGGGCCGCGTGCGGGAGGCGTTCGGGCCCGGCGGACCCGACCATCCGTTGCGATGGACGTTCGGAACGGGAATGGCGTTGGCGGGAGCGGTCGCGTTCTACCCCGGCGCATGGGCCCCGTTGGCAGTGATGGTCGTGCCCCTGCTGATCGTTCCCGTGGCCAGGGGAAGCCGTTTGCGTGGCGTCGTGCTGACTGCCGGCATGACGATCGTAGCCGCGGCCCTGGTGTTCCCGGTCGTGGTGGCGATGGTGTCGGCGGGGGGCGCGCCGGGGGTGGAGGCGGCGGGCTCTCCCAGCTACGGCGATCTGCTGCGGTTGTCGCCCGACGCGGCGCCGGGTTCGGGCGTCGCCGCGCTGTTCCTCCCGTTGGCGGGGCTGCTCTCCTTCGTGCTGGTGGGTGATGGCGGGGGGCGCGACGCATCCCATCTTCTCGCCGGTGCGGCCGGGGCCATCCCGTTGGCATGGCTGGCCGGAGCGGGCTATCTGCCATCGGTGGCGGGCAACGCGCCCGGCTTCCTGGCCGCAGCGGCGCTGTCCCTCTCCCTCCTGGTGGCCCTGGCTACTGGAACCCTGGTGCCGGCGGTCCGCCGCACAGCGTTCGGGGTACGACAGCTCGCCGGCGCGGGGCTGGGGGCACTGTTGGTCCTGGGGGTGGGTCTCCAATCGCTGTCGGCGGGCGGCGGCGGATGGGCGGTCGG
>DASZKM010000239.1:0-6793 GCA_035947055.1 Actinomycetota bacterium | reverse complement strand
CTCGCTCGTCGAGCTCGCCCGGGGGGATGGACGAGCGAGTGTTCGCTGCGGTGATCCCGGGCCCGGTCCTCGGCGAGCTGACGGGCGCCGAGGCCCGTCGGCTGGGCCCCGGCATCTATCCCGAGGGAGACCTCACCTCGCCCCCGCGCGTGCCCGTCTAGGGCGCGGCGAGGGCTTGGTGTCGGCCTGCACCCGCCGGGCCAACACCGCGATGCCCACGGCCATGGCCAGGAACACCGCTCCGGCCACCCGCAGGAGCACCTGTGCCGTCTCCGGAGTGAGGAGCAGGAACAGGGTGAACGACGGGATGATCCACGACAGGTTGTAGACGATGTCCTGCAGGCTGAACCCCCGGCCTCGAAACGCGTCGGCCAGCGCTTCCTGCATCATGGTGTCCACGCCCACCTTCCCCAGGAAGAACCCCACTCCCACTGAGAAGGCGGTCAGCGAGATGCCGACGAGATTGATGATCCCTCCGAAGGCCACGACCCCGGCCCCACCCAGGAGCAGCGCGATGGACACGATGCGTGCCGGCGCCACGCGGTCGCGGAGCACGTGGGCCACCACGAAGCCGACCGCGGCCCCCAGTGCTCCCGCGGCCCCGGGGATGGCCGTGGTCAGCGCTCCCTGCTCGGCGATGAACTCCCGGGAGACGAACACCGTGGCCAGCACGACGAACGTCAGCAATGAACGAACCACGAAGAACGACAGCAGCGCCAGCGATGCCGCCCCCCGGTGGGCGACCTCGCGGATCCCTTCCATCACGTCCCGGAGCAGCCGCCCAACCTCCTGACGCAGGGGCGTGATCCGCCGGGCCGTCCCCAGCCGGCCGGTGCCTCTCGCCGACACAGCTCCCAGCCCGTACACGACCACCCCGCCGATCAGGACCACCGCCGTGCTCAGGATCCCCGATGCCACCAGGGCCACGGCCGCACCGAACAGCTGGAACAGCGCGCTGCCCGCCTGGGAGATGGAGTTGCCCTGCAAGAGATCTCGGCCCCCGAGCACCGTGGGCAGACCGGCCCCCTTGATGGCCAAAAGGAGACGGGTCCCGGCCAGGATCAGCAGGAACGAGATGTACAGGGCCGCGTCGCCGACCCGGGACAGCCCGAGAATCAGGATCAGTCCCAAGAGAACGGCCCGGAGCCCGTTGGCCCCGATCAGCAGCCGCCGCCGGTCCCACCGGTCGATCAGCACACCGACGAACGGGCTGAACAGCGTGTACGGCAGGAACGTGAGGAGCACGACGAGCAGCGCTTCCCTCGGGCTGCGGGCGGCCTCCACGTCGAGGTTGAAACCGGCCTGGCCTCCGAACGTGATCAGCTTGGCCAGGGCCACCCCCACCAGACCGTCGGCCGCCTGGGCCAGCCACTGCGCGCCCATGAGCCGGGTGAACTCCTTCCGGCGGAACAGCTTGGCGGTGTCGTCGATGAGCCGGGCCGGCGCGGCGAACACGGCGTCTCGGCGGCGACGGACCGCGGCGGGCAGCCGGGCTACCGCGGCCACACCCACCGTGATGCCCCAGGAGATCCACCCCACCGCCGGGGTGAACGGCGAACGCAGAATGGCCATGGCCAGCATCCCGACGGTGGTGATCCCGGCGATGGACAGCAGGGGAACCAGGGCCATGCCTTCGGGCCACGACGGGTTGGGGAGCCGGCGGTAGAACAGCCACCCCGGCAGCAGAAGGAGCAGCGCCAGGCGGATCAACGTGAGCAGCGTTCGGGCGAGATCGTCGAGGGGACCGGGTGGTGCGGCCACGAAGGCCCGAGCGTCGCGAGCGGCATCCGCCCCGGCCAGGAGGGCTTCTTCGGACACGGGAGCGGTGGTGAGATCCGGCAGGAGGAACAGGCCGCTGTCGCCGACCGGCTCGCACGCCAGCGCTCCGGATCCCTGCCCGCAGTTTTCCAGCGCCACGGCGTTCGTCGAGTGCTCGTTGAACACTGCGGGGGCGAACACGAGCACGTCGTCACGCTCGAGCAGCGGCCTCACCTGGTCCGCCGTCTCCGCGGAGATCTCGTTGTACGGCGCGTCGGAGGAGGTCGACGCCCGGCCTTCCCGTAGGTCCTCGATACGGCCGAAGAACAGCGTCGTGTTCGCGATCCGCTCGCCGGGGAGGCCGGCGTAGATCGCGTTGGCGTGCTCCTTGTAGTGGCCGTACGGAACGATCTCTCCCGGCTGCGCGTCGGTGACGAAGATCACCGTTCGGTCTTCGGGCTGGAGGTTCAGGTAGCCGCGCGCTGCGGCCACCGTTTCGCGGATGTGCGGGGTGAGCCATGCCCGCTGCTCGACGTTGGTGTCGGCGTTCCACTCCGCCAGTCCTCGCTGCCACCACACGCCAAGGATCAGCGCTGCGCCGGCCACCGCAACGATGGGGATGACCGGCCGCCACGGACGGCGGCGGATCCGCAGGGCCCACAGAACGATCGCGGTGATGGCCACGGCCGCCAGTGACAGCGGGGCGAGCGTGGCATTGAAGAACCGGAAGTACGGATAGGCGGCGCCCACCGCGAACCCCAGCATCCCGAGGAGGGGAAGCGTCCAGGCCACCAGGACCTCGGCGAACGTGTCGTGCCGCCGCCGGAGCATCCGGGCTACCTCGATGACCAGGCCCACGGCGATCAGCGGGAAGAGGATAAGGACCGGATAGAACGGCTCAAGGTTCTTCAACACGCCCACCGACCGGTTCACGAAGAAGTCGACGGTCTCCGGCGGCGGTACCGCCGCGTCACTGAAGGATGACGTCGGACCCCACAGGCCGCCGAGCCAGAACGCCGCGGTGAGCGCCACGGCGACCGTGCCCGCCAGGACGATGGGACCTTCGGACTGCAGCGGGGCGAGCAGAGAGCGCTCCCGGATCAGGCGATAGGCGGCCACCGCGCCCACCGAGAGCAGGAAGATGATCAGCGTGGTCGGGTGGCTCATCCCGGCCAGGAACAGCATGGCGGTGACCGCGATGCGCGCTCCCCAGCTCTGCCGGACGCGGTCCCACAGCACCAGCACCCCGGCGATGAGGGCCGCGGTCATGAAGTTGTCGAGGTAACCGAAGAACTGTTGGAGGAGGAACAGGGCGGGGATCGACACCAGCGTGACGTAGAACAGCAGCAGGCTGCGGCGATGCTTCCAGGCGAAGGCCGCCATCCCCGCGGCGGCCAGGACCCGGAACAGCACCGACAGCAGGATGGTGTGGGTGGACGCCGCCACGCCGCCGACGGTTCGAAGCATGGCGCCGAGGACCGGCTCCGCCACCCGGTAGCCGCCGGCCAAAGCCCCGGTGGCTCCCCGCAGCTCGATCAGGCCGCCCGGCGACTCGTGCAGGAGGAACTCCGCCCGCCACTGGTAGAAGGCGGTGTCGAACGCCGGCACGGCCCGGGACGAATCCGTGATGAACTGCCAGCCCAGGGCCACCGTGACCGCCGCCACTGCCAGGACGATGGCCCACGGACGAGCCGGCGCCTCCTTCAGCGCTGGACGCACGGCAATCCTTCCACCACGTCCGCAGGGAAGGCCGCGGCGAACAGCTTCTCGTCCTCTTGGCCCTCCGGGATCACCGACGGATCCAGCGCGTTCTCACCCCACGTGTAGTCCATGAACCAGTCGGCCATCTCCTCCAGCGTGTGTCCGCGCTCCTCGAGCTCGTTGTTGTCGATCCAGGCCTGGGTGATGCGAAGGGTCTGGACGGCCAGCCGCTCGTCACCGTCCCCGTCGAAGGCGGCCAGGAGGTCCCGGTACAGCTCGAAGTACTCGATGGGGATGGCGCCTGTGGTGTCGGGTAGGGGAGTTGAGCCGTGGTCGGCGGTCAACGCCAGCACCCATTCGCCCGCGCCGACCTCGGCGTCGAGGATGCGGATCAGGTCCGCCAGCGCATCGTCGCTGGATTCGAGGGCGCGCTCCATCTCGGTGGTGGGGAACGCGAAGCGGTGCCCGACCTTGTCCACCTGCTTGTAGTTCACGTACAGAAGGTCGGGAACGTCGTCCTGCCCGAAGCCCTCCCGCTGGATCAGCTCCTCGATGACCGCGGTCTGGTACTCGGCGAAGCCCGGCGTCAGCGTCAGGGAGTCGGGCGTGGTCAGGGGAAGACCCAACCAGTATCCGTCCAGGGTTCCGTCATCCTCGTCGGCGACGCGTTCGGCCTCGTCGAGGCCGGGGACGTCGAGGATGTACTCGGGGAAGTCGTAGTAGCGGCCGTTCGACCGGCGCAGTCCCCACGACCCGGCCCGCTGTGCCGCGGCCACGTCACGGTCGCCACCGGGATGGAGCGTTCCGTGCCCGATCATCCCCAGGGTTCCCTCGGCGCCGACCATCCCCACCACGGGCCGGTTGTCCCGGGCCAAATCGAACTCGTCGCCCAGCGTCGGCTCGATCAGGAACGTGGATCGCTCGAACGCCGACGGGCGGACCCGCCCCTCGACCTGGAACCGGAGGTCGACCAGGCCGTGCTGCCGGGGAAAGGCACCGGTGCCAAGTGTGGAGTGGATGGCCGGGGTGACGGAGGGCGACGAGCCCACCGTGGCGTTGTCGTACCACACCCCCTCCGGTATCAGCCGGGCGAGGTTCGGCCAGGCCCGCGGATACTCGTCGAGCACGTTCCGGCCCGCTCCGTCCCACACGATGGTGAGGATGAGCTTCGGAGGCGGTGCGTCGGGGAGGGTCGCCTCTACAAGGGGCTCACCGTCGGGAGCCTGGAAGTCGAACCCGAGGTGACGGGCGAACGTCGGAGCCACATCGGCCATGGTCACCGGCCGCTTGATCTCTCCCTGCTCCGGTACATGCTCCGGTCCGTACAGGAACATCGGAACCCGCTGCAGGTAGTCCCACGGCCCGGAGTGCGAGGCGAAGTTCCCCAGGTAGTTCGGCTCCTGTGGAACGAACTGGATGTCGCCCGACCGTTCAGGATGGAAGCCGTTCCACACTCGCTGGATCTCTTTCGGCGGCAGCGAGCAGGCGATCCTGGCATAGCGGCCGGACGACGGCGGCGGGGTGCCGGTCTCGGTGCCGGCGGGCTCCGGCGAGGGGCGACCCGTGCCCGAGGGGATGCCGGTGGCGGCGCCGAGCGCCGCGCCCAGCGTCGCCGACAGCAGCACGATGAGGGCGCCGGACGCGCGCGTCACGACCAAGCGGCGTGAACGATGGGGTGGACGGTGGGACATGGAAGCCGCTCAGTCTAGCGAGGCTGCGTCGGCCGTCAGCGCACGGGCTGCCTCTTGACAGCCGCTTCGAGCCTCGGGTACCGTTCAGGGTCCATCGAACATACGTTCGAGAAACGGGTGACGGGTTCGAGGCGGGCGACGGGTTCGAGGGCGGGCGATAAAGGTGGCCAAGCGGTACGACGAGGAGGTGCGGGTCGAGCGTGATGCCGGGATGCCGGCATCGTTCTCCTGGCGCGCCCGGACCTATCAGGTGGCCGACGTGATCGGCCGGTGGAGGATCGAAGGACGGTGGTGGGAGGACGGCCGCGACCGAGAGTACTGGCGCGTGGAAGCCCGGGGCGGCGCCGTCTATGACCTGTACCACGACCGCCGCTCGGGCCGGTGGCATCTCGAGCGACTGTGGGACTGAGCCGCCGGACCGTGGTTACATAGCGCCCGGTCGCGCCGCGCCCGTACATGGATCAATCCGTCGCCCGCCCGCGCCAGCACACCCCGCCCCCCGAGGGCCGTAGCCGCATCACCCGTCTGGCGGGGATCCCCGTCCTGCTCGCACTGACGCTCGCCGGCCTCATGGTGCAGGGCCCGGCCGCGGTGGGCCAGGGCCGCGACGTGCGCCCGACCATCGTCCTGATCGTCACCGACGATCAGCGCTTCGACTCGCTGTGGGCGATGCCCCACGTCCAGCGGCATCTCGTCTCCCGCGGTGTGACCTTCGCCAACGCGTTCGTGGTCAACCCGCTGTGCTGTCCCAGCCGGGCCAGCCTGCTGACCGGCGGGTACTCCCATTCCACCGGCGTGTACACGAACCGCGGCTTCCAGGCGTTCCGTCCGCACGCGCCCAACACGCTGGCCACGTGGCTCCAGGGCGCGGGGTACCGGACCGGGCTGTTCGGGAAGTACCTCAACGGATACGGGCCGGCCGGCCACGCTGGATACGTGCCGCCGGGGTGGGACCGGTGGGCCGTGCTGGCCCACAACAACGGCCACTACTTCGACTACGACATGAACGTGAACGGCACCCTGGTCCACCACGGCTCGGAGGCTCAGGACTACTCCACCGACGTGGCTGCTCGGGAAGCCGTGGCCTTCATCCGCGAGACCGAAGGTCCGCTGTTCGTGCTCCTCGCCCCGTACGCCCCGCACGGGCCGGCCACGCCCGCCCCCCGCCATGAGGGCGCATTCGCCGACCTCGGACGGTGGCGCCCGCCGAGCTACGACGAGAAGGATCTCTCCGACAAGCCCGCGTGGATGCAGACGCTGCCCCGTCTGGACGGCAACGAACGCGAGTCGATCGACGAGTTCCGCCGCCGGCAGTACGAGTCGCTGCTGGCCGTCGACGACGCGGTCGATGCCGTGGTGCGATCGCTGGAAGAGACCGGCCGGCTGGGGACGTCCCTCATCGCCTACACGAGCGACAACGGCTTCCTGTGGGGAGAGCACCGGTTCGCGGGGAAACAGGCCGCGTTCGACGAGAGCATCCGCGTGCCGCTGGTGGCCCGGTATGACCCCCTGATCACGGGGCCGAGGGTCGACCCCCACCTGGTCCTGAACATCGACCTGGCACCAACCGTCGCCGCGCTGGCGGGAGCCGTGCCGCCTCCGGCGACCGAACGCGTGACGCTCCTTCCCCTCCTGGAACGGTC
>DASZKM010000238.1:0-8440 GCA_035947055.1 Actinomycetota bacterium | reverse complement strand
CCGCCGAGCTCGGCGGACGGGCGACGGTCGCCGGCTTCGACACCGCGCTCGTCCTGAAGCCGCTGGTGTATCCGGGAGTTCGCTACCGACTGCTCGGGATCGACGACGTGTGGTGCAACGCCACGGGGTTCAACGCGGCCTGGCAGCTGGCGGGGCGATCCGTCGACCCGGTCGCCATGGCATCCGCGTACGCACAGGTCGCCGCGGCACCGTACTTCGATGGCGTGAGCGTATCGAAGGCCCGGGAGGTTGCTCCTGGGGTCGTGTCCCTGGACACCCATGCCCTGACCAACGGGATCACGGCGTCATGGACGATCGTCACCGACGCGTCCGGCATCCGGCAGGCCACGTGGACGGCGACCGGATTCGCGGTCCAGCCGTTCGTGGCGGAGTGGGAGGGCATCACCGCGACCCCCGGCGTTTCCCGGACCTATACCGAGTCCGCCGATGGCTCGGTGCTGCCGGTGGAAGCGCTCGTGACGCCGCCCGGAGCGCCGGAGCTGGTCACCGAGGGGAAGACCGCCGACGACTTCACGATCCGGATCAACTACCTGCAGAGCGGGTGGTCGCCGAACGCCGGCCAGGACACCGGGGTCCACCCCGTGGACTTCCTGCGCTTCGTCCGGAAGGTCACCCTGGAGAACTACCAGGACTTCTACGGCTGGGGGTTTCGGAAGAACTGGAGCTCGGACCTTGGCATCGTCTACGTGGACAGCAGCACCGCGGCGACCTGCCTGGCCTGCGTGTTCATCCGAGAGGACTTCAACATCCACATCAGCACCGGGGTGACCCAGGCACTGTTCGCCCTGGGCTTTGAGTACCCCGACGACAAGATGGCGTTCTCCAACGTCATCGGCCACGAGATGACCCACGACTGGCAGAACGCGTATTACAAGCCGACCCAGAACGGAGCGTCCGCCGGCGTGCACTTCGCCGAGGGGATCGCCCGGATGCAGGAGTCCCTGCATCCGTACTCCGGGGTCAGTCATCAGCCCAAGAGCCTGATCTACTCGGTCGGCCGGGAGGCTCCCGGCGTGAGCCTGGCGGCCAATAGCTGCAACGGATGGGATGGGGCGGACCGGGAAGCCACGTTCGCGGCGGGTCCGTTCACCAACAAGACCTACAACGCGTGCTACTTCTGGCTGACCTGGTTCCCGAACCACGGCACCTCGGCCTACGTGGATCTGTTCGGGGCGATGTTCTTCCACGCCAAGAAGACCGGAAACGCTGAGATCATCGACGCGCTGAACCAGGCCAGCCCGGGAACATTCGCCGATGACCTGGCCGCCTTCGCCCAGGCATCGATCACCGGCAAGGGCTACACGTGGGTCTCACCGGGAACCACCGAGCCCTCCCGGGACTGGGGGCAATGGCTGGAGCGGTTCGTTCCTCCGACGCTCGAGGCGGGCCAGCCGTTCACGAAGACGATCCGGGACGGCGGGGTGATGGCCAGGGAGATCACCACCGGTGGCGAGCTGACCATGACCAGCAACCGTCCGGGTGTCGGCGTGTACGTGATCCGGGACGACGGGACCACGGCCACACGCACTCGCATCGACACAACTGACGGGATCGCCGACACGGTGGCCGCTCCGGCGGCGGGAGAGAAGGTCTGGCTGGTCGGGGTGTATCCCTCGCTGGGAAGCGCCAGCGTGACGCTCCGCCTGAACCCCGCGGCATGAGGCGGCGTCCTCACGGTTCCCCGGGGCCTGCCGCCCGTCCGGTCGCGGCCCTGATCGGGGCGGTGATCGTGTCCACGCTGGCGGGCCCGGCCTCCGGCCAGCTTTCCCCGGTTCGGCCCTACCGCGACGGCGACCGCAGCATCACCGCGCTGAACATCCTGCCGCCGGGCCAGGGCCGGTACATGAACGCCGCCGAGCTGGCGGTGGCCCAGGCCGGCGGGCCGCAGCCCGAACACAACACCGACCAGCTCGACATGTACGACGACCTGGTCCAGGCGGCACCGACGCTCACCGCGGGGAACCTCGGCACGTACTTCAAGGACGCGTCGTTCGGAGTTCCCACCGGCCACGTCGAGGACACGTACACGCCGCCCACGAACCCGAACGTGGTCATCGTGCGGGACTCGGACTTCGGTGTCCCGCACATCTACAGCAACACCCGCGCCGACACGCTGTTCGGGGCGGGCTACGTGGCCGGTGAGGACCGGCTGTTCATGATGGACGTCCTCCGTCACGTGGGCCGTGGGCGCGTCAGCGAGTTCCTGGGGCCCAGCGAGTCCAATCTCCGGATGGACTGCGCCCAGTACAAGGTGGCCGATTACACGAACGCCGAGCTGACCGCCATGGCCACCAACATCCCCCCCGGGGCGGACCCCGCCCTGGCCCAGCAGGCCCAGCAAGATGTGGCCAACTACGTCCAGGGAGTGAACGCATACATCACGGAAGCGCTGGCCGACCCGTCGGAGCTTCCCGGCGAGTACGAGGCGCTCCAGGTCGTGCCGAAGCCCTGGACGATCGCGGACACGGTGGCCGTGGCCTCCCTGATCGGTGGGAGCCTCGGCGTGGGCGGAGGGGGAGAGCTGGGCAACGCCCTCTTCCTCAACGCGCTGGAGGCAGACGGGAAGTCGCCGTCCGAGGCCCGGGCCATCCTCGCCGACCTTCGGCTGGCCGACGACCCGGAGGCGCCATCGTCGACCGAGCATCGCTTCGACTGGAACAACCACCTCGGCCCGGTGGACGCCGACTCCGTGGCCCGCCCCGACGCTCGACCCACGGACGACGATGCGGCGGTCCCCGACACCTGCGCGCAGTTCGCGGAGAGCTCGTCAGGCTCAGCCGAGTCGACGGGGACCGTCGATGGCCCGTTCGGACCCATCCCGCTCCTGGCCCGGGGCAGCGCCAGCAACGCGCTCCTGATCCCCAGGCGCCTCTCGGCCAGCGGACGACCCCTGGCCGTGTTCGGTCCGCAGGTCGGGTACTGGTCGCCGGAGATCCTGTTCGAGATCGATCTCCACGGACCGGGCCTCCAGGCCCGCGGCGCGGCGTTCCCCGGCATCTCGATGTACGTGCTCCTCGGCCGGGGTGATGGCTACGGGTACAGCGCCACGTCGGCCAGCGGAGACCAGGTGGATATCCGAGCCGTGGAGCTGTGCGAGCCGGACGGCGACCCGGCCTCGCTCGACAGCACTCACTACCTCCGGTTCGACGGGGAGTGCGTGCCGATCCACACCCGAACCGACTCGTGGATCGCCAAGCCCAGCGCCGGAGGGCCGGGCGAAGAGGTCGAGGTGAACATCACCACCGAGCGCGTGCAGCTGGCCGGGATTCCCGGCACCGACGGGCTCCGGCACGGGAACTGGGGGATCGTCCAGTCCCGGGGCGAGGTCGATGGGCAGCCGGCGCTGTTCGTGCGGCAGCGGGTCAGCTACGGGGGTGAGGTCGACTCCGCGGTGACGTACGTGGAGATCATGGATCCGGCTCGCATCAACGGCCCCGCGGACTTCCAGGAAGCCTTCGGGAAGTTCAACTTCACCTTCAACTGGTTCTACGTCGACGGCAAGGACATCGCCTACCAGCTCGGCGGGGCCCATCCCGTCCGGGCCCGGGGCACGGATCTCGACCTGCCGGTCTGGGACGGCGAGCCGTGGCGGTGGCAGGAGCTGCTGTCGTTCGAGGACACGCCGAAGGAGATCGCCCGCGACAAGCACTACATCACGTCGTGGAACAACAAGCAGGCACCGGGCTTCCGCGCCGCCGACGACAACTGGGGATTCGCCTCCGTCGACCGCGTGCAGCCGCTCGACGACCGGATCGATGCCGCCGCACCGGGTGGAGTGAGCCTCGTCGAGCTCGTCAAGGCCATGGCGGACGCCGCCACCGTGGATCTCCGAGGCGACAAGGTGCTCCCGTTCATGCTCGACGTGATCGGGAACCCCGGATCGGCCCGGCTCCAGCAGGCTGTCGAGCTGCTCGACGACTGGTCGGCGTCCGGAGCGCACCGTCGCGACCTCGATGAGGACGGCGAGTACGACGACGCGTCGGCGGTCGCCCTCATGGACGAATGGTGGGAGCGGGCCCTCCGAGCCATCTTCGAGCCCGTACTCGGGGAGGCGTTCGATGACGTGCCCTACACCCACGACGACCACTCCGGCCTGGACGGCAACGGCAGCTCCTGGAACGACGGCTGGTACGGGCACGTCCACAAGGACCTCCGTTCGGTGCTTGGGATCCCGGTGCAGGGTGGGTTCTCCCGGGAGTACTGCGGCGACGGGGCGGGTCTGACCGCGTGCCGGGCCGACCTGCTGGCGAGCCTGGATGCAGCCGTCACGGCTCTGGAAGGCGAATACGGGCCCGATCCGGCCGACTGGGAGGCCGACGAGGAGGCCGATCGGATCCGGTACACCGCGGTGGGTATCCAGGGCCAGGACTCGATGCAGTGGCAGAACCGTCCCACGTTCCAGCAAGTGCTGGAATTCGCTCGGTAGCGAGGGCCGCTATCCTACGCGCGCGATGAGCGCGCGCCTTACCGTCGGCGGCTGGATCGAGCTCCTCGACTCCTGGTATCCGCCGGCGTGGGCCGAGGAGTGGGACAACAGCGGCCTGCAGATCGGTGACCGGTCGTGGCCGGCCGAGCGCATCCTGGTCGCGCTGGACGCGACTCCCGAAGTGATCCGGGAGGCCGCCAACCGGGAGTGTCGTCTGTTGGTAACGCATCACCCGCTTCTGTTCCATCCCCTGGATCGCTTGGATCTCTCCGATGCGATCTCCGCCTCCGTGGCCCAGGCGTTGACGTCTCGGGTGGCGGTGATGGCGTGCCACACGAACGCGGACGTGGCTTCTCCCGGTGTGACGGATGCGCTGGTGGAGACTCTCGGTCTCACCACCGAGGGGGTACTGGAGGAGACCTCGGCCGGGGAACGGGTGAAGCTGGTCACGTTCGTCCCGCCGGAGGCGACATCGCGGGTTCTCGATGCCCTGGCGGGGGCGGGGGCGGGGGAGATCGGTGAGTACACGGAGTCATCGTTCCGGGTCCGGGGAAGTGGAACCTTCCGGCCCTCCGAGGCGGCTCGCCCGACCGTCGGAGTGAAGGGGCGGCTCAACGAGGTCGAGGAGGACCGGTTGGAGATGGTGGTCCCCCGGCAGAAGCTGGAGACCGCGGTCAGGTTCTTGATCAAGGCGCATCCGTACGAGGAGGTGGCATACGACGTCTACCCACTGGTCGGCGGAGGCGCCGGCCTGGGGCGGATCGCCCGGCCTCCGATGCCGATGACCGCCGAGGAGCTGGCCCGCCGGTGCGAGGACCGCCTGGGATTGGCCCGCCTGGCCGGAGATCCCGCCGCGATGGTTCGCTCTGTGGCCCTGTGCGGCGGTTCGGGCGCATCGCTGACCGGCGCGGCGCTGCGGGCGGAGGTCGATGCCTTCGTGACCGGGGACGTGAAGCATCATCAGGCGCTCGACGCCGAGGCTGCGGGACTGGCGTTGATCGACGCGGGCCATCACGGCACCGAGCGGCCGTTCGTGGACCATCTGGCGGAGCGGCTGGCCAAGGAAGGGCCCGGCGGCGAGGTTCTGACCTCGCATACGTCCACCGATCCCTTCCGGCAGCGATGAAGGGGCTGGACCGCATCCTCGAGCTGCAGGAGCTCGACATCTCTATCGACCGGCTGGAATCCCGGAAGCGAGAGCTGGAGGCCGGCAGCGACGTGGAGGCGGCCAGGAAGCTGGCGGATGAAGCGGAGGAACGTGTCGGTGAGCTTCGTCTCGCGCTCGACTCGGTGGCCCGCGAGGAGAAGCGGTTGGAAGGTGACGTTGGCTCGCTGGGCTCGCGGATCGAGGCCGAGCAGAAGCGTCTGTACGACGGCACCGTGGCCAACCCGAAGGAGCTCAGCTCGATCCAGGCGGAGGTCCAGAACCTCCGGGCCCGCAAGGCCCGGCTCGAGGACGAGGAGCTCGGCCAGATGGAGCGACGCGAGGAGATGGAGCGGCGGCTGCCCGCTCTCGAGGAAGAGCTGGCCGCGGCCCGCAAACGGCTGGAGGAGCTCGAGGCAGCTGCGGAGCGGGAAGTCGGCGAGATCGCCGGAACGATCGAGCAGCGCCGGGCGGAGCGGACCGAGATGGCGGCCACGTTCGACGGCGAGCTCGTCGACCTGTACGAGGACCTTCGGGCCCAGAAGAAAGGCGTGGCCGCCGCGGCGCTCAGAGACGGCGTGTGCCAGGGATGCCACGAGAAGCTGTCCGCCATGGCGCTGGACAAGCTGAAGAAGACGGACGGCGTCCGGAGGTGCGAGTACTGCCGGCGGATCCTCGTTCTCGACTGATCGTTCACTGCGACGGCGCGGCTCGCGGAAACCCCGGGCCCGCGGGGATCGGCGTCGTGATCACCACACCGAGAGGACGGACAGTCGCCGAGATCGCCGAGGGCATCGGCCCGGCGACCAACAACGTCGCGGAGTACCGGGCGGCCATCGAGGGCCTCCGGGTGGCGAAGGAGAAGGGGGCCAAGCACGTCCTTCTACGCTCGGACAGCCGGTTGCTCGTGGAGCAGCTGTCGGGTCGGTTCCGGGTGAAGAACCCCACGCTGCAGCGTCTACACACCGAGGCCAGGAAGCTCATCCGCGAGCTCGACAAGGTGAACCTGGAGCATGTCCCGCGTGAGGACAATGCCGACGCCGACCGGCTGGCCAACGAAGCCGTCGACGCCTGGATGCTCACCCCTGAGGGCCAGGCCTATCGGCAACCCGAGCCGCCACCCTCGCTGCTGGACGGCTGAAGACTCGCCTGCATCTGTCCGAAGGGAGTGTGGAGGCGAACGCCCATGCGCAGGTTCACCATGCTCATGCTCGTGCTGCTGGTCGGTCTGGCCGTCGGGGGAGCGGTCGTCATCATGGCCGTCATGTCCCCGGACGAGCGACGGGCCACCAGCGCCCCTCCGAGCCCGGATCCGCTGTGCGCAGGGATGCTGCCCAGACTGCAGGCTGCGGATCGGGCTATCGAGCGCCTGGAGATCAAGCTCCAGAGCCCCAGTACGCTCGAAGGTGCGCAGAAGGAATTCAAGGAGCTGCAACGGATGCGGCATCAGTACCTGCAGATCCGGAGCCGCGCCGCCGCGTTCGGCTGCCTCGAGAACTAGCCAGCGGCAGAGTCGATCCGGAATCGGCCCCCTATACTTGTTGTGGAGGAGCTGGCCGGGCGGCCGCGGCGCTTCGGCGTCGAGGAAAGTCCGGACTCCGCAGGGCAGGGTGCTGGGTAACACCCAGGCGGGGCGACCCGCGGAAAGTGCCGCAGAAAACAGACCGCCGATGGCCCCTCGGGGCACAGGTGAGGGTGAAACGGTGAGGTAAGAGCTCACCAGCGCGACGGGCGACCGTCGCGGCTCGGCAAACCCCATCCGGAGCAAGGCCAAGCAGGGAGCCTCCGGCCGAGGCGATCGCACGGCCGGGACGGACGGCCCGTCCGATGCTCCCGGGTAGGCCGCATGGGCCTTCGGGCCCTGAGGGTCGCGGCAACGCGGCCCCCAGAGAGATGGCCGCCACCCGCTTCGGCGGGACAGAATCCGGCTTACAGGCCGGCTCCTCCACCTCTCTGCTACGTTTCGCCCGTGGCATCCCCCCGCACCAAGCTGTTTCTCATCGCGCTCATCCCGGTCGGGATCCTGGCCGGACTGTGGCTGGTTGCGGCGGCGACGCCATCACAGGAGCCCGGCGCAGCCATCGAGGTCTCCGGTCCGCTTCCGGACATCTCCGAACCGGTCCTCACCGAAGAGCGTTTGGTCTCGGATCTCCCGTCGTCCGGTGTCACGCCGGACTACTACGCCGGCCATGTGCTGGTGGTGAACTTCTGGGCGTCGTGGTGTGGGCCGTGCCGCAAGGAGCAACCTCACCTTGAGACTCTGTCCAAGGAGTACCACGACGATGGAGTGCGGTTCATCGGAGTGAACTTCCGAGACGATCCGGCCGCGGCTCGCGAGTACTTGCGCGAGTTCGACGTCACCTACCCCAGCGTGCAGGACCGCGACGGCAAGATCGCCCACCGGTTCGGCGTTCCCTACCTGCCGGCCACCGTGTTGGCCGGTCCCGACGGCCAGTTGCGGTACAGGCTCCTCGGCGCACAGGAAGAGCCGGAGCTGCGCGGATTCATCGAGGAGATCCTGTCCGAACCCGCCCCGCCGAGCTGAAAACACGTTCGGCCAAAGCGGGTCCAGGCGGCATCTGCCGTGGTACAGATTGTCTTCTCCTACGCCCGATCTGGGTATCCATCAGGTTGAGGAGGCGAGAATGACGCCTACCAGGAAGGCGAAGCGGTTGGCTGGTCGCGTGGCCCTCGCGCTCGCCCTGCTGCTGCTCCTACCGATCGAAGCGAGCGCGGCGACGAACGGCAAGATCATCTTCGCCACACGGTCTCGCGGCGAGTACGGGATCTTCTCGATCGACCCGGACGGGAGTGGCCTGACGAAGCTCGTTCGTCACGGGAACTTCCCG
>DASZKM010000237.1:0-14580 GCA_035947055.1 Actinomycetota bacterium | reverse complement strand
GACAGATGGGCCGCCATCTCCTGCAACTGGGGCTCGGGGCCGAAGAAGTGCTCCCGGATGTAGGCACCGGACTCCACCACGTACTTCTGGAACTCGCCGTCGAGCGTGGTGTTCATCTTGTTGACGAGCGCGCCCTCGGTGTCCCGGGCCAGCAGGTCGTCCCACTCCCGGCCCCACACCACCTTGATGACGTGCCATCCCGCACCGCGGAAGATCGACTCGAGCTCCTGGATGATCTTGCCGTTGCCACGGACCGGTCCGTCGAGCCGCTGCAGGTTGCAGTTCACGACGAAGATCAGGTTGTCGAGCTCCTCACGGGCGGCGATGGGAAGCCCGGCCACGGATTCCGGCTCGTCCATCTCGCCGTCGCCGATGAACGCCCACACCCGCTGCTGCGACGTGTCCTTGATGCCCCGGTGATGGAGGTACTTGTTGAACCGGGCCTGGTAGATCGCGTTCAGCGGCGACAGGCCCATCGACACCGTGGGGAACTCCCAGAACTCCGGCATCAGCCGGGGGTGCGGGTACGACGACAGCCCACCGCCGAACGCTTCTCGGCGGAACGCCTCCAGCTGCTCCTGCGAGATACGGCCCTCCAGGAACGCCCGGGCATAGATCCCCGGCGAGCCATGGCCCTGGAAGTACACCTGGTCGCCGCCGCCCGGAGCATCGCGCCCCCGGAAGAAGTGGTTGAACCCCACTTCGTACAGCGACGCCGCGGAGGCGTAGGTGGAGATGTGTCCGCCGATGCCGGAGTAGTGCTTGTTGGCCCGGGTCACCATGACCACGGCGTTCCACCGGATGATCCGGCGTATCCGGCGCTCGAGCTCCTCGTCGCCGGGGAACTCAGGCTCCTGCTCCGGCGGGATCGTGTTGATGTAGTGGGTAGACGTCATGGAGGCCAGGCCCACGCCGCGGGCGCGGGCCTCCCGGATCAGGCGGTGCAGCAGGAACCGGGCCCGGGCCGGTGACTGGGCGATGACGTCGTCGAGGGCCTCCATCCACTCCGCGGTTTCCTGCGGATCGTTGTCGGGAAGCTGCTCGCCGAAGATCTCGATGGTCACGTTTTCACCTCGGTCCCATGCTCCCTGCGGCCGTGCCGTACGTCAACAACCTCACGGAGGGTGCCAAGAGCAGTCTGACCCGTCGTCTTCCCCTCGGTCATTTGTCCCCATTTCCGATGCGCCGCATGCGCTTTGTGCATCACGACGGGGCTTGTGCATCCCGACGAAATCCTGAAAAGGGGCAGGTATCGACGGCATGAGTGGCGTATTTGAGCAGGTGAAACGAAAGGAAGATCACCATCATGCCCGCAACCAAACAAGACGTCCTCTCCTCCGTAGGGGTCGAGGCTCCGGCCGACAACCTGCTTCTCGCTCCCGTCGGGACACGGGGCCCATGGTCCGCACTGCAGTCGCTCCGCACCGCGATGTGCGCCCTTCGCAACCGCGGTACCTCGCCCGAGGTGGTGTTCGTGCTGGCCGTAGCTCGCGACGGCCGGATCGTGCAGGCCCGCGACCCGAACGCGGCGATCCTGCTGCTCGGTTTCAACGCCGCCTGATCTTTACTGCCGGATCAGGACCTCGATGTCCCCTTCCTTTCGCGGGACCTCGGTGGCGGTCACCCCTTCGCGGTTCGTGAACACCAGGTCGAGCCGGGCCTCGCCCACCCGCATCCCCAGGATCTCCATGCGGTCCAGCCATCCCGGAAGCCGGGGACGGTCGATGTACAGGCGGCCCGCCGGCGCGTCTGCTGACAGCCCTCCGTACGACCGGATCATGAGCAGCGGTGCCCCGGACGACCATGCCTGGGGGCGGCAGGCCACCGGGTATTGAACCGGGACCGGCACCTCGTCCGCGGAGAACCCGCAGAACAGCTCGGGGAACCGGGCGTAGGGGAAGAACGCACCCGCCAGGGCGAGCTGGTCGAGGACCTGGCGGGCCTCGCGATCGAAGCCGTACCGCCGCATGCCGTGGGCGATCAGCGCGTTGTCGTGGGGCCACACCGTTCCGGTGTGGTACCCGATGGGGTCGTAGGGATGCTGCTTCGCGGCCAGCGTCCGCACGCCCCAACCCGACGACAGTGCCGGTGACAGCAGGCGGCGGGTCACCTTGGCCGCCTTGGCGTCGTCCACGATCCGCGACCAGAGGCAGTGGCCGGGGTTGGAGGTGATGGTCTCCACCTGCCGCTTGTCGCCATCCAGGGCCAGCGCGAAGTACCCGTGCTTCTCCATCCAGAAGTCCCGGTTGAACCGCTCCTTCAGGTCGGCGGCCTGGCCGTCCAGGTGTTCGGCCAGGTCGTGCTCGCCGAGATCGCGGGCCACCCGCGCCACGTTGCGCTTGGCCTGGTACACGTAGCCCTGGGCCTCGACCAGCGCGATGGGCGGCTCGGCGAGCGTGCCGTCGGTGTGGACGATGGCGTCTCCGGAGTCCTTCCATCCCTGGTTGGCCAGCCCGCGCGGTGAGCGCCGCCGGTACTCGATGTATCCGTCGCCGTCGAGGTCACCGTACTCGTCGATCCATCGCAGCGCGGCCAGCACGTTCGGCCACAGCTCGCGCACCGCGTCGAGATCGCCGGTCCAGCGGTAGGCACCGTGAAGCACCGATAGCCACAGCGGCGTGGAATCCACCGATCCGTAGTAGGGCGTGTGCGGGATCTTGCCGGCCCGGGCCAGCTCGCCCTCGCGCACCTCGTGGAGGATCTTGCCGGGCTCCTCCTCACGCCAGTCGTCCATCTCCTTTCCCTGCAGCGCGGCCAGGCCTCGCAGCGTTCCCCACGCCAGGTCGGTGCTCACGGCCAGGGCCTCGTACGCGGTGATCAGCGCGTCGCGGCCGAACAACGCCGAATACCAGGGGATCCCCGCGTCGAGATACTCGGTGCCGTCCTCGGCCCGGGCGGTGAGCATCCGGAGATCCAGGATGGCCCGATCGAGGAACTGCGAGAGCTGCACGTTGCTGGCCCGGAACCGGGTGCACCGCTTCCGCCATGCCGTGTATTCCTGGGTGACCTGTTCCTCGGCGTCCTGCATCGTGGCCCGGGACCGCGTGCCTCCTCCGGCGTCGGGGACGACTTCCACGGACACGTCCTGGGCCGCGCCCGGCGCCAGGTTCAGCTCGAACGTCGCGCGCGACTCGTCGAGCTCGTCCGGCGCGGGCGAGAACCGGACCGCCACGGTCCGCAGGGCGCCGTCCTCGCCTCGCGAGCCGAGCCGCACCGAGCTGCGGTCCACCGCGGGCGTCTGACGCTCCCCTGGGGTCTCATCCATCAGGCCCCGGACCTCGAAGATGTCCTGGAAGTCGGCGGCGAAGTCCACAACCAGATGCAGCTGCCGCGGCTTGGTCCCGAAGTTCCGCAGCCGGATGCGCTCGAACAGCGAGCCGCGCAGCACGCGGAACCGCTGCACGGAGACGTTCTCCTTTCGATGGATTCCCTCCCCGGCCAGCGGCTCCATCGGGTACGTCAGCTCCACCAGCTGCGAGTAGTTCCGCTCGGTCGAGGAGTGCAGCAGGATCGGCTGCATGTCGTTGAGGACCATCTGAAGGCCGGACAGGAAGCGGGTGTCCATGTGGTACAGGCCCAGCGCGGCGGTATTGCCGGCGGGAACGTCACCGAACCGGTCGGTGACCAGGAACGTCCGGTCGTCCTTGATGACCTGGACGTCACGGATGTCGTGAACCGGGCCCGTCTGGGTCACTGGGGCGATGCTACTCGACGGGCGCTTCGGCGGCCGTTCGTGATTGCGCCGACACCGCGACGTAGATCCCGGCCAGGATGAGCACGCCCCCGGCCGCTGCGATCAAGGACGGCGACTCACCGAACAACGCGAAAGCCAGGATCGACGCGCCGACCGGCTCGCCCATCACCGCCACCGCGATCACCGTCGCGGAGACGTCGCCCAGCAGGTAGTTGAAGATGGTGTGGCCGAGGATCTGCGGGCCCACCGCCAGGAGCGCGAACATCAGCCAGGATCGAGCCGGATACCCGCCCAGCGGGGTGCCGGTGATCAGGATCGCGACCAGCAACGCCGCGGAGCACACGGCATACACCACCACCGCGTACACGAGGAGTGATCGCCGCTGCCGCAACCGGCGCCCCGCCAGCAGGTATCCCGCCGCCGAGATGGCGCCGGCCAGGGCCAGAGCATCCCCCGCGAAGGCCCGGGCGGAGATCGCGACGTCCGCCCCGGAGATGATGACTGCGCCGAGCACCGCCACCGCGATCCCGGCCGTTGCCCGGCCGGGAACCCGCTCACCCAGCAGCAGCCGCGACCCGACCGCCGCCCACACCGGCGTGGTAGCCACCAGCACCGTGCTGGCGGCCACGGTGGTCAATGTCACCGAGGGGATCCACGCGCTGAAGTGGATCGCCAGCAGGAGTCCCGCCACCACCAGCGCGCTCGTGTCGCGCCGGTTCAGCGAACGGAGCTCCTCCCGGCGAAGGAGCAACGCGGGCGGTAGGAGCAGCGCCGTGGCCAGCAGGTTGCGATAGAACGCCACGACCAGCGGAGGTGCGTCCGCCAGCCGGATCAACGGCGCTGCGAACGACACCGCGACCACGCCGACGACGAGGAGCCCCACGGTTCGAGCGGACATCGCCCAGACGGTATCCTCCCGCCGTGGCGGTCGTGGCGGTGTTCGGTGCCGGGGCCATGGGAACCGCGCTGGCCATCCATCTGGCCCGCAAGGGCGAGCAGGTCACGCTGTGGGGAAGCAAGTACGACGCCCGGGTCCTCCCCGATCTGACCGAGCAACGAAGGCACCCCGCGCTGCCCGAGCACCTTCCCGAGTCCCTCCGCGTGCTGGGCCCGGACGAACTCGATGACGCCGCCAAGGGCGCATCGCTGGCGGTGATGGGCGCCAACTCCGGTGGGGCCCGCTCGCTGGCCCAGATGGTGGCCCCCGCGCTCACCGACGCCAGAGCCGTGGTGTCGCTGGCCAAGGGCCTCGAGCCCGGGTCGCGCAAGCGGATGTCCGAGGTGTACGGCGAGGAGCTCGGTGGCCGGCCCGTCGTCGCGGTGGGGGGTCCGGCTCTGGCCGCCGAGGTGGCGGAAGGCCTGCCCTGCGCGGCGGTACTCGCGTCTGCGGACGACGCCGCCCTGTCCGAGGGCTCGGACACGCTTCGTTCCGACGCCTACATCGTCCACTCCACGCCGGACTGCGCCGGGCTCGAGCTGTGCGGCACGGCGAAGAACGTGGGAGCCATCGCGGCCGGGATCCTGGAAGGACTGGGCAGCGCGCGGGATCAGTCGTACAAGAACGCCCGGGCGGCGGTGTTCGCCCAGGCCGTGTCGGAGATGGCCGACCTGGTGGAGCGGCTGGGCGGGCGCCGGGAGACCGCCCTGGGCCTGGCGGGGCTGGGAGATCTCCTGGTGACCAGCATCGGGGGCCGGAACCGGCAGTTCGGGGAGATGGTCGGCCTGGGCTCGGAGCCTCTGGAAGCGGGGCGGGACATGGAGAGCCGCGGCCTGACCGTCGAGGGGATCGAGTCGGCCCGGGACGTCCACGAGCTCGCGGCCCAGGAAGGGCTCGACCTCCCCATCCACGACGCCGTGTACCGGGTGGTCCACGAAGACGCCGACCCGACCGAGGTCCTTTCGGCCATCCGCTAGACGCCCTCCCGCAACCCTCCGCCTGACCTAAAGCATTTGCTCCACTTTGGCCGATGAGTCCCCCGGGGAAAGGAGCGGTCTCCCGGGCACGGCCCGGTCGTCTGACGCATGGGATGAGCCAGGAACTGGGCAGCGACGTCAAGGGAACCCGCGCCCATCCACGGCCCCCCGCAGCCGATCCCCTCCGCCTGCTCGCCGCGCGGTTCCCGGGCGCCTTCTGGATCGTCGACTCCGACCTGCACATCACCCACGCCATGGGTTCGCTCCTCTCCGACTTCGGCCTGACGTCTGACGGCGTCATCGGGAAGCCGATGGTGGACGAGCTGGCCCGGCGCTCCGATCCCCCTCCCGGGGTCCTCGAGGCTCATCGCAACGCCCTGGCCGGGACGGCGACCTCGCTGGAGATCGTGGCCGCCGACGGACGGCCGATGCATGTCCAGGTGGAACCACTGATGGAAGGCGATCGGGTGGTCGGGGCGGTCGGCCTGGCCGTCGACATCACCGAGCGGAAGCGGGCCGAGGACTCCGCCGCGTTCCTGGCGTCGGTGTCCGAGTCGTCGGGTGACGCCATCCTGGCCAAGACCCTGGACGGCACCATCCTGACCTGGAACGCCGGCGCCGAGCGGATCTACGGCTACCGCCCGATCGAGGCCGTGGGCCGGAACATCAGCATGCTGATCCCGCCCGACCGGGCTGACGAGTTCGCGATGATCCGGGAACGTCTCAAGCAGGGGGAGCGCTTGCACTTCGAAACCGAGCGGGTCCGCAAGGACGGGCAGCGCATCGACGTGGAGCTCACGGTCTCCCCGATACCCGACCCCTCCGGTGAGGTTCACGCGGCATCGGTGATCGCCCGGGAGATCACGGACCGGAAACGAGCGGACGAAGCTCTCCGGATCAGCGAGGCGCGGAACCGGGCCCTGCTCGAGTCCTCGCTGGATTGCGTGATCGCCATGGACGAGCAGGGAAGGATCACCGAGTTCAACCCGGCCGCCGAGCAGACCTTCGGCTATACCCGTGCGGAGGTCATCGGCCACGACATGGCGGACCTCATCATCCCACCGGCGTTCCGCGAGCAGCACCGTCAGGGATTGGCCCGGTACCTGAACGAGGGGGTGGACAACGTCCTGGGACGGCGGCTGGAGATGACGGCCATGCGCAAGGACGGTACGGAGCTCCCGGTTGAGCTCACCGTCACCCGGGTGAACCTGCCCGGTCCCGCCCTGTTCCTGGGAACCGTCCGGGACATCTCGGAACGCCGGCAGACGGAGGAGAAGCTGGCCCATCTGGCGTTCCACGACAAGCTCACGGACCTCCCGAACCGCCAGATGTTCGAGGAGCACCTGGACCTCGCACTGGCCCGGGCCAAACGCGCCGGGCGAGCGGTGGCCGTGCTGTACCTGGACCTGGACAACTTCAAGCTGGTCAACGACAGCCTGGGGCACACCATGGGCGACGAGCTCATCCGCCAGGTCGCTCACCGCCTCAGGGACGCGGCCCGCGACACCGACCTGGTCGCCCGGCACGGCGGCGACGAGTTCCTCATGCTCCTGGCCGATCTCGACCCGGACGAGAACGGACATCCCGACGCCGCCGAGGTGGCCCGCTCGGTGGCCGCCCGGGTCCACGAGTGCCTGCATCAGCCGTTCATCGTGGCCGACACCGAGTTCTTCGTGTCCACCAGCGTGGGGATCAGCCTGTACCCGCTCCACGCCGAGGACCGCGATGGGCTCATGCGAACCGCCGACTCGGCGATGTATCAGAGCAAGTGGTCGGCCCCGGGCGGGTCGGTGGTATTCATCGACGAGCCCGGCGGGCTGCGCAGCCAGCTCTCGCTGGCCACCGAGCTGCGCAAGGCGGTCAAGGAGCGACAGTGGGCCCTCCACTACCAACCCATCGTCGGCCTGGAGGACGGCTCGGTCGTGGCCGTCGAGGCCCTGCTTCGGTGGCGCCACCCGGAGGGACGGCTGGTCGCTCCCGGGGAGTTCCTGGCCCTGGCCGAGGAGATGGGCCTGGTCGAGGAGATCGGCCGGTGGGTCCTGCGGGAGGTCGGTCGTCAGACGCAGTACTGGCGCCGGGAGGGCCTCGATCTCATGGTCGCGGTGAATCTGTCCGCCCGACAGCTGTGGCGGCGCGAGGCGGCAACCTCGATCCCCGAGGAGATCGCGGACGCCGGCGCGGACCTCACGCGGGTCGTGCTCGAGGTCACGGAGTCAACGGCCATGAACGACACCGCGAAGTCCTTCCAGATCCTCACCGACCTCCGCGAGCAGGGGGCTCTGGTGGCCATCGACGACTTCGGAACCGGCTACTCGTCGCTGTCCCGGTTGAAGGAGCTGCCCGTGCAGATCCTGAAGATCGACCGCTCGTTCGTATCGGAGCTTCCCGGCGACACGGGCGACGCGGCGATGGTCAACGGGCTCATCACGCTGGCCGAGAACCTGGGGATGGAGCCCATCGCGGAGGGGATCGAGACCGAGGAGCAGCGGCGCTTCCTGCTGGAGAACGGGTGCCACATCGGTCAGGGGTTCCTGTTCAGCCGCCCGGTTCCGGCCGCCGAGCTCCAGAAGCGGCTCACGGTCGGTACGCCGACTCCCACCCTCCTCCGGCAGGTCGTCTGACCAGGCGCTCTGCCTTACGGCCATCCCTTGTGGTGGGCCCGGAAGGCGCCTGCCTCGGCCGGCGTCCGGGGCCCGTAGACCGCGTTCTTGAGCGGCAGCCTCGTGCGGATCTCCGCCAGCTCCCGCCGTGAGAACTCGCACGGCACCGTGATGGGGTCCACCCCGTAGACCCTGGCTCCGTTGAGACCCAGGATCTTGGCCTTGATCTCCTTCGTCAGCCGGGGATAGCCATACCGCTCCTGGTACTCCTCGCTGATGTGGAACGAGCGGAGCGCCTGGATCTGATCCTGCGGCGAACCGTAGAACAGGCAGTCGGTCCCCCACAGCACGTTGTCCTGGCCCACGTACTTCAGGAGCTTGCCCAGCAGATGGGCCGCCTGGTCCGGGGATCGCATCAGGATCCACCACGTGGTGCCGAGCTCCGCGTAGACGTTCTCGTTGGGCCCGATGCCGGCCCGGCGCATCGAGGTGATCAGCCGGTTGACGCCCTGATCCGCCGTGGCCCTCGTGTACGGACCCTCGACCAGATCGTCGTCGTATCCGGAGTGGTAGACGATGAAGTTCGCGTCCGGGTGCCGCCGCGCAGCGGGCCCCACGTCCTCCGGGGAGGCGTAACGGCTCCCGCCAGACAATCCCTTGTGCGCGGTGATGGTCCGGATGCCCAGCTCCAGGGACTTGCGGATGAACCGCTCGCCCACCTGCGGGAGCGCCGGGTCGTGGTCGTCGAGCCACCACGCATTGCCGGGGTCCCCGAACACGTCGGGGAAATGCGTGAACGTCTTCCACGCCGACAGCTCGTAACGGCCGGCCAGGTCCTCCATCGCCTCCAGGTTGGCGGCCAGCGGACCCACGTTGGGCAGGGCCTGTCCATGAACCAGGACCCGTTCGTCCCGGCACAGGGCCTCGGCGACCTTGCGGGTCTCGTCCATGACCTCGGGCGACAGGGGGCTGCCCTCCGGGTAGATGGGCAGCGCCGAGATGACGAGCATCGAGGTATCGCTCTTCAGGAACATCTCGTCCATGAAGTGCTCGACCGAGAAGCACACCCTGGGGTCGTCCTCGCCGCAGTCCTGCTGGGGGAAGCGCGTCCAGAACGTGTCGTCGCGAGCGGCGGGGTTGAGCTCGTACTCCAGGAGATGGCCCTGGATGTCGAACACGAACTCCTCGCCGCCGATCTCCTCCATGGCCGCGTCGGGATCCACGGTGGCCTCCGGCGACACCGCGTAGCCGCCTCCCGGCGCGCGCCCCTCGCGGCGCGCTGCGTCCCGGGTGCACGCGTTGAGGGCGAACAGCGTGGTGGCCGCCCCGCACATCGAGAGCAGGAACTCCCGGCGTGTCATCCCTGTGCGACGGGCGTTGCGTTCGCAATCCTCGCGAGCCCGGCGAAGCGCTTCCCGGACCACCGGGGACAGGGGGCGGGGGTCGTACTCGCCGTTCGACACGGGACCGAGCTTGATGGGGAGCCCGGGGTTCTCGTCCCGCCAGCCCATGGCCGCAGTCTAGGCCGACGGCACGGAACGAAGCGTCAGACCGCGGTGAGCGTTCGGTCGAAGCCCTGCCGGATGGGCAGCGTCAGCTGCAGGTTGCTCCAGGTGACCGACGAGGGCAGGTTGTTGGGGCGCAGGTACGCCGCATCGGTCTGCGACACCTGGAGCTGGATCCTGTGTCCGGGTTCGAACTCCCAGGCGTTCCCGAACAGGTCGAGGTCGATCGTCCCAGTGGGCGGATTGCCGCCCACGACCGACAACCGGTAGACGCCACGATCGACCAGGACCTTGCGGCCCGAGGGCGGCACGTCCCACAGCTTGAAGGCCACCGTGGCGTCGGCACCGGTCATCGCGTACGACACCTTGACCTCGGGGAGGCCGAGAAGGGTGAACCCGTCGTTCCCGACCTCCCACGTCCACGTGCCTGGCTTGGCCGACGTGCTGTTGGTCAGGCAAGTGTTCATCCGGACGATCGGGTCGGTGTCCAGCTCCTCGGGATCCGGCGGTGTGGACGTCGTGGTCCGCGATCCCGTTCCGGCCGCGGTGACCCTCCCCGCGGCCATCTGGTCCCAGCTCGTCCCCTCCAGGGTCGGCTTGGGACCTTCGGCCTCCGGACAGTGGGTGACGAAGGCGAACGCGTGGGTTGTCGGGGTCCCCTCCCCCTGGCCCAGCACGAACGTGTTCAGGAACTGATTCCCCTGAGTATTGATGTACTGCCACTGGTAGGGCGGGTTCTGGGCGTTGGAATGGCCGATGTCGCCGAACGCCAGGTATACCGGGTACTCGGGATCGGCCGCCTTGAGCTTCCGGTACATCTGAAGCGTCTCCACCGCCGGGAACAGCGGGTCGGTCCATCCCTGGATGGAGAACACGGGAACCGGCTCGATGGCGCCCGCCGAGATCGCGGCGAAGTACTGCTCGGCATAGTACGGCGACTTGTGGCGGTACTCCGCGGCGAGCAGGTCGGTGGCCGGAGCTGGGTACGGCTCCCCGCCCTGGGCCAGCGCGAACTGCGCATCCAGGTTGGAGTGGAGCTCGGATGGGTCGGAGGTGTTGTACCGGCCCTCGCCGACGGCCCGTCCCGCGGCATAGAGCCCGTCGACGTAGGACTCCTTGACCACGCCGAACGGCCGCTCGTGTGACGGGCTCTGGTCGGGGTCGTCGCTGGCCCGGCCGTTCGGAACCAGCGAGTTGAGCAGGTCCGTCCACGGATACTTGGCCACCGCGCCGGCCAGCTGAAGCTCCGTGCCCCCCGGGCTCTTCCACGGCAGCGACGTGGCCAGCAGCCACGACTGTCCGCCGCCGTACGAGCCGCCGGTCGACGCCAGCCGCTTGGGGTCGGCGATGCCCTCATCCACCAGCACGCCGAGCATGTGCTGGGAGTCCTTCGTCTCCCACCGGCGGTCGGCCAGGTGTGTCCAAGCGCGGTTCGGCGGGAACAGGCAGTCGGACTCGGCATCCAGCTGTCCGCAGGATTCCTTGAAGCCTCGGGCAGTGTAGTTGACCACCGCGTATCCCTTGGACACGAACCACACGTTGTTCCAGTGATACCTGTCCGGGTTCGACCCGCCGTCGCGCGAGGTGGCCTGCCAGTTGGTCTTGTCCCCCGACCACCCGTGCAACATCAGGATCGTGGGATAGGGCGGCTTGTCGTCCTTCGGCAACGACACGTCGGTGTCCAGGCCCACGCCGTCGAAGCTGGGGATCTCGCCGGTGCACTTCGTGTACTCCACTCCGTCGGCGGAGCTGGCCGGGGCACAGGTCAGGCCGAGGGCTTCCGCCGCGGCGACGGGGTCGTGGCCGGACCCAGCGCCGGCCGCGGCCGGCAGGGCCAGCAAGCTGAGGGCGGTCAACAGGCGGATCAGCGGGCGCATCCGGTCCGTTTTTACCCCAGGCCCGTTGAGGCATGCACCCCCTGGCTGGCGCCCGGGCCCACGCTGCGAAGCGTTCGGTTGTGCATCTGCACAAAGGTCGGGAAGCCGACCGCGAGGAACTCATTCATGACACGGCCGGCGTCATTCAGCATCCGGCCCCTGATACGGAGGAACGGACATGAAGATGCGCTTGCTCGCCACCGCCTGCTTGGCAGGGGTTCTGCTCCTCCCCCAGATGGTCAGCGCGGAAGCGACCTGCCGTCTCATCCGGGGAGCGCAGACCCCCACCGATCCCACCGACGACGTGCAGGTATGCCGTCAGGACGTGTGGCTGCACCAGGCCGGCACCAAGCTCGGAAACCTCGCCGGGGCGGGCCAGGACACGCTTCCGTCGTGGAACACGACGAAGCCGTCCGCCTCCTTGCAGTCCGGGGCGGGGGCTGGCTATGCGACGGTCCGCCTACTCGACATCGCGGAGCCGTATAACCGGACCTACCGTCCGACGTTCGAGGGAAAGTTCACCGGCACGCTCGACAACCTGGCGGTCACCCTGTACATCTCGTCCCCGATCTACCAGGCGTTGAACATCCCCTGGCCGCTGCTCGTCCGCCTATCCATCGACGGCGAGACAGTCTTCGAGCAGAGCGACGTGGAGATCGACGTGCCGCAGAAGCCGGCCGGCAACTTCCGCAAGGTCGAGTTCGCCCTGACGAACGTGTACGAGGCCATGAAGACCACCGGTCTCGATCTCAGCTCGACGAAAGAGCACACCATCGAGCTCTCCGTGATCCAGCGGTACTGGGGAGACGGACACTCGGTCGTCTTCTACGACGCTTCGGACGTGCCGTCGGGGATCGTCTTCAACATCGAGCCGACGAACCTGAAGCCCTACACGCAGATCGACACGTTCGCCCCGCCGGCATAGGACGAGAAATCCTTCAGAGGGGGGCGGCCACGGCCGCCCCTCTCTGTCTTCGGTTCGGCCGCTAACGCGCGGCGGCGCGGTCCTTGAGCAGCCTGAGGATACCTCCGGCCAGGAGCTGCTCGCGCTCGTGCGCCTTCAGGTCGTTGCGGACGCTCAGCGTTCCTCCATTGAGCTCCACGGTGAAGGTCGGGCTCCCCGAGGCGATCTCCTCCCGGATCCTGGGTAGCCGCCAGTCGTCACCGAGCACCGCCTTCGTGTACACCGCGTCGTCGATCAGGATCGGGACGATCCCGTTGTTGATCAGGTTGCGGCGGTGGATCCGGTGGAATCCCTTGGCGAACACGGCACGGACTCCGAGCTGGAGCGGCGCCAGCGCGGCATGCTCCCGCGACGAGCCCTGGCCGTAGTTGTCCCCGGCCACGATGAAACCGCCTCCCCATTCCTTGGCCCTGCCGACGAAGTCGGGATCTTCCTTGCGGAAGCAGTACTCGGCGATGGCCGGGATGTTCGACCGCTCGGCCATGACGATCACACCGTCTGGTGACATCGAGCCCGTGGAGATGTTGTCGGGCAGCACGATGAGCACCCGGCCGGTGAGCGCGTCGGGGAGGTCGGGCGGTACCGGCGGCGGCTTGATGTTCGGGCCCCGCCAGATCTCCACTTTGGCGGCCTCTTCCGGCGCGGTGGGCTGAATCAGCAGGGAGTCATCGGTCACGGGTTCCGGCTCCTCGATCCTCGGAGGCTCGAGGTCCAGGTCGCGCGGGTCGGTGATCACACCCTTCAACGCGGTGGCCCCCGCCGTGGCCGGAGACGTCAGGTAGACGAAGTCCTCCACGGTCCCCGACCGGCCCTGGAAGTTGCGGTTGAAGGTGCGGACCGACGGCTGGCCCGACGGGGGGGCCTGGCCCATCCCCACGCAGGGCCCGCACGCCGGCTCCAGCAGCCGGGCTCCGGCCGCCACGTAGTCCCGAAGCACCCCGCTGCGGGCGATGGCGTCCAGGATCTGACGCGAGCCGGGCGACACCGTCATCTCCAGCCAGGGGTTCACCCCCCCGCCCTGGCGGACGATGTACGCCGGGATGGCCAGGTCGTCGTATCCGGAGTTGACCGATGAGCCCACGCACACCTGGGCCACCTTCGTCCCGGCGATCTCGCGAACCGGCACCACGTTGTCGGGATTCCGCGGCTTGGCGATCAGCGGCTCGAGCTGGGCCAGGTCGATGACCATCTCCTCGTCGTAGCGGGCGCCCTCGTCGGGAAGGAGCTCCCGGAACTCGTCGCCGCGCTCCTGGGCCTCCATCCACTCACGGGTGCGGTGGTCCGCGGGGAACACCCCTGCGGTGGCCCCCAGCTCCTGGATCATGTTGCAGATCGTGGCGCGCTCGGTGACCGACAGGTTGCCCACCGCGGGGCCGTCGAACACGAACGCCTTGTTGACGCCGCCCTTGACCGACAACCGCCGGAGCATCTCCAGGATTACGTCCTTGGCCGAGACCCACGGGCGGAACTCGTTCTCCAGGACCACCCGGACGATGCTCGGGTAGGTCAGCTCGAAGGGGAACCCGGCCATGGTCACCGCGGCGTCGAGCCCCCCGATCCCCAGGGCGAACATCCCCATGGCTCCGGCTGTCGTCGTGTGCGAGTCCGAGCCCACCAGGGTGTCGTACGGCTTGTCGAACCGCTCCAGCTGCACGTAGTGCGAGATGCCGTTACCGGGCCGGGAGAACACCGCGCCGTACCGCATGGCGCAGGTCTGCAGGAAGAAGTGGTCGTCGGGGTTCTTGTGGTCGAGCTGGATCATGTTGTGGTCCACGTACTGCACGACGAGTGGGACCTTGACCCGGTCCACGCCGAGCTGCTCGAACTCCATCCACGCCATCGTGCCGGTGGCGTCCTGGAGCAGGACCTGATCGATCCGGTAGGAGATCGGCTCGCCGGGCTCCATCCGTCCCGAGACGAGGTGCTCACCGAGGACCTTCTCGACGATGTTCTGGGGCACGCCCGTAGCCTACTACCGGGCCCTCGCGCGGCTCCGCGCGATCCGGACGTCAGGAGTGGAAGAAGT
>DASZKM010000236.1:0-1536 GCA_035947055.1 Actinomycetota bacterium | reverse complement strand
CCCCACGTTGATATCCATTTTCACCCACGGTCGCTTCAGCCCTTGGTGCCTCTGCCCGGGTCGACCGGCCCCGGGGACCGCGGTTCGGTGGTCTGGTTTGGATTCCGCCGGGTCGCCCCGACGGGGTCAGAGGTGGTCCTCTAACGCTTCCCCGCCAAAGACAGCCTCAGCAGCCAGCCACCTCGAGGGTCGTCGGACTATGTGATGTCAGTCGGACCACCTCCTTTCTCTCGTGCGCCTATCTTCAGGCCACGAGGGCGTTCTGGCAAGCAGGCCGACCGAAGATGGCGGGCGCCTACCGGATCAGGCGGGACAGACGCCGGTCGGCCAGGACCTTGCCCCCCGTCTGGCAGGTAGGGCAGTACGTGACCTCGTGGGACTCGTAGGACACGCGGCGGAGGTCAGCGCCGCACCGAGGACACGGCTGTCCGTACCGGTTGTGGACCGAGAAGTGGTCGCCGAGCTTGGTGGGGAGGCCTCCGGTTCGCTCCCGCTCCACCCCTAGGGCCTCGGCCAGAACGGACCGCACCGCATCCAGGAGCGCCCGGCGCTCGTCCGGTTCCAGCGAGGCCAGCGTGGCGTACGGAGACAGCCGTGCCCGGTGGAGGATGTCGTCCGAGTAGCCGCGGCCGATCCCGGCCACCGTCCGCTGGTCGCGAAGGATCGTGTGCACCCGGCGGCGGTCGTCGCCTCGAAGCAGCAGCTGCGCCAATGCGGGGGAGTCCGGCTCCGGGCCCAGACCCTCCAGCGGACCGTCATCACCATCGGCCAGGACCCACCAGCCGACTCGGCGCTCGGTCCCGAACTCCTTGACCAGCAGCGAGGGACGGTCCCGGAAGGACAACCGAACCACGCCGCCCCGCGGCTTGGTGCGCTTCGGCGGGTCCTCCACGTCAACCCGTCCGCCCTGCGACAGGTGCACGATGAGCCGCGGCCCGCCGAACTCGAACAGCAGGTACTTGCCTCGCCGGGCCACGCCTTCCACCGGCATTCCGAACAGAGAATCCGGCGGCGGGGCGTAGGTCTTCAGTGCGGAGAACTGGAGCGGCATGGCGTCTGCCAGCCCGGCGCCGGCCACCAGCGCGTCGAGCCGTTCGGCCAGCGCCTGCATCTCGGGAAGCTCCGGCACGATCTGGAGTGTAGCCGCGGCGCCGCGGACGTCAGTCCGCGGATGTCAGCGCGCGGAGGTCGTCGAGGACCTCGCCGGGATGTGCCGGGATGTCCCGGACCCGGTAGGCCTTGCGGATCTTCCCCTCGGGATCGATCAGGTACGTCCGCCGCTTGGCCCGGCTGGGATCGGCCTCCTCGGGGTGCCGCCTGGTCTCGTACAGCTCCCCCACCTTCTTCTCCACGTCGGAGACGATCCGGAACGGGAAGTCGTACTTCTCCACGAAGGCCAGGTTCTTCTCCGGCGCATCGAACGATGCGCCGACGATCTCGGCGCCGAGCTTCTGGATGTCGGGGGCTCGATCACGGAGCCCCTTGCCTTCAACCGTTCACCCGGCGGTGCCGGCCTCCACGAACCACCACAGGACA
>DASZKM010000235.1:0-2378 GCA_035947055.1 Actinomycetota bacterium | reverse complement strand
TGACCCATTTCGTGCTGGCGTTCGTGTTGCTGGCCACATTCTTCTGGGTGGTGGGCGTGGCCCGTTTCGGCGGTCCGCAGGTGGCAGAGGTGGAGCCCCGCCTGAACGACGAGCCATCGCCGGCCGCGGTGGCCGGGCTGCGATCCGGCGACGTGTTCGTTGCAGTCGACGGTCAGCGCTTGCGCTCGTACGAGGAGTTCCTGGACTACATCGATTCCCACGTGGGCCAGGAGATCGCGCTCACCGTTCGCCGAGAGGGGGAGCAGGTGACGATCCGGTCCACGCCGGTCCTGGCCCGGGTGGACGGCGAGACCATCGGCCGGCTGGGGATCGTGCTGACCCGCGAGTTCCTGGGCCGCGAGCGCTCGGGGCCCGTGGAAGGCGTGGTGAACGGAGCCGACGCGATGTGGCAGATGATCACGGGCTCGTTCCGGGCCATGGGCCAGGTGTTCGGCCCGGAAGGGCTGTCGCGGGTCTGGCAGCTGGTCACGGGAGAGGGGGAGCGCTCCGTCGAAGATCCGGTGGGCGTGGTCGGCGCGGCCCGGGTGGCCGGTCAGGCCGTGGCCGCTGAAGAGAGCGAGGTGTTCTTCTCGCTGTTCGCGTTCTTCAACGTGTTCGTGGGGATCCTGAACCTGCTGCCGCTGCCCCCGCTCGACGGCGGCCACCTGGCGGTCCTGGGGTTGGAGTCCGCCACGGGACGTCGGATCGATCCCCGCAAGCTGGTCCCGATCACCGCGCTCGTGGCTGGGTTCCTGCTCTTGTTCACCGCGTCGCTGCTCTATCTGGACGTGGTCAGCCCCATCCCCAACCCGTTCCAGTAGCGGGTCCTCAGGGGCACGGCCGATAGACTGGGATCGTGGACAGCGAACGACGAGCCTCGAGAAAGATCAAGGTCGGCTGGGTGGAGGTCGGCGGAGACGCGCCGATCCGGGTGCAGTCCATGACCACCACCAAGACGGCCGACGTCAACGCCACCCTCCAGCAGATGGCCGCCCTGGTGGCCTCGGGCTGCGAGATCGTCCGGGTGGCCGTGCCCCACTGGGAGGACGCCCGGGCCCTGAAGGACATCGCCCAGCACGCCACGATCCCGGTCATCGCCGACATCCACTTCCAGTGGAAGTACGCCATGGCTGCCCTGGAGGGCGGGATCCATGGCCTGCGGATCAACCCCGGCAACATCAAGTACCAGGACAAGGTGCGGCTCATCGCCCGGGAAGCCAAGGACCGCGGCGTCCCCATCCGCATCGGGGTCAACGCCGGGTCGCTGGAGCCATCGTTGCTGGAGCGATACGGCCGCCCCACCGCCGAGGCTCTGGTCGAGTCGGCCATGAACGAGGTCCGCATCCTCGAGGACGAGGACTTCACCGACATCAAGATCTCCGTCAAGCACTCCAACGCCGCGGAGATGATCCGCGCGTACCGGATGCTGGCGGAGAAATGCGACTACCCCCTGCACCTGGGAGTCACCGAGGCCGGCCCCATGCCCATCGGCGGCGTGAAGTCCGCGGTGGGGATAGGCACGCTCCTGGCCGAGGGCATCGGGGACACCATCCGCGTTTCGCTCACCAACGATCCGGTCGAGGAAGTGAAGGTCGGCATCGGGATCCTCCAGGCGCTGGGCCTTCGCAAGCGCGGCCTGGACCTGGTGGCCTGCCCGTCGTGCGGCCGGGCAGAGGTCGACGTGCTCGGCCTGACCAAGCAGGTCAACGAGGCCCTGGAGCGGGAGGGCATCACCGCTCCCATCCGCGTGGCGGTGATGGGGTGCGTGGTCAACGGGCCCGGCGAGGCCCGCGAAGCGGACCTGGGGATCGCCGCCGGCAAGGGGTCGGGCCACCTCATCGTGAAGGGGGAGGTCCGGGGGAAGATCGCCGAGGACCGGTTCGTGGAGGCCCTCGTCGAGGAGGCCAAGAAGATGGCCGCCGCGGCCGAGGCCACAGAGCAAGCGGTCACCGACTAGCCGTCGGTTTGCCTCCCGGGCCCCACAGGTGCCACCATCCGGCCGTCCGCATCTGGGGGGAGGCAGGATGGCAGATGAACGGCTCTGGGAACGGGTCGCGGCCGCGACCGGCATCGTGTTCGTCGTGCTGGGGATCATCGCGATCGCCATCGTTCCGCAAGCTCCACAGCCCGACGCGTCGGCAGACGAGGTAGCGGCGTACTTCGTCGACCGCGGTGACGGCGTCATCGCGCAGACGTATCTCTTCGCGGTGGCCGGCTTGTTCTTCCTGTGGTTCCTGGGCAGCCTTCGCGCCCACCTCCGCCGGGCCGAGGGAGGAACGGGACGGCTCTCAGCCATCTTCTTCGCGGGCGGGATCGCCACGTTCGCGGCATTCGGAACCGGCTCGGGCATCTCCGCGGCGCTGGCCGCCGGGATCGCC
>DASZKM010000234.1:0-1519 GCA_035947055.1 Actinomycetota bacterium | reverse complement strand
GATGACGATGCGGGTGCCTCGCTTGGTCTCCTCCACCTCGGACCGGGCCCGCACCCGGACGGTCCCCCGGCCGGTCTCGTACGCCTCTCGGATCCCGGATCGTCCCAGTATCGTCCCCCCGCCGGGAAAGTCCGGACCCTTGACTATCTCGGCCAGCTCAGCCGAACTGAGGTCGGGCTGCTCCATCATGGCGATGGCGGCATCGATCACCTCGCCCAGGTTGTGCGGCGGGATGTTGGTGGCCATCCCGACGGCGATCCCGGTAGAGCCGTTGACGAGGAGGTTGGGGAAGCGGGCCGGCAGGACGGCCGGCTCGACCTCCTCGCCGTCGTAGTTGGGGATGATGTCGACGGTCTCCTCGCCGATGTCGCGAAGGAGCTCCATCGCCAAAGGTGAGAGGCGGCACTCCGTGTAGCGCTGCGCCCCGGGCGGGTCTCCGTCGGCAGACCCAAAGTTGCCGTGGCCGTCCACGAGGGGGTGCCGCATGGAAAAGTCCTGGGCCATCCGGGCCAGGGCGTCGTAGATGGCCATGTCGCCGTGGGGGTGGTAGTTGCCCATGACCTCGCCGACCACCCGGGCGCACTTCTTGTGCGGCGTTCCGGGACGAAGCCCCAAGCCGTACATCCCCCACAGAATTCGGCGGTGGACCGGTTTCAGGCCGTCCCGCACGTCGGGGAGGGCCCGGCCCACGATCACGCTCATGGCGTAGTCGAGGTAGGAGCGCTGTACCTCCTCCTCAATCTCTACAGTTCTAATCCCGCCCTCTTCCGGGGTTAGCTCGGGTGGTTGCTCGTCGGCCATTGAGGTCTACCTATACGTCCAGGGTGGCGTACTTGGCGTTGGTGGTGATGAAGTCGCGCCTGCTCTCGACGTTCTCGCCCATGAGGATGGAAAAGATCTCGTCGGCCAGGGCGGCGTCTTCCATCTGCACCTTCTTCAGGATCCTGGTGCTCGGGTTCATTGTGGTTTCCCACAGCTCCTCTGCCGGCATCTCACTCAGCCCCTTGAACCGGCTGAAGGTGAGCTTCTTGTTGGGATGCGCAGCCCTTAAGGCGTCACGCTCCTCATCCGAGAACAGATAGTGCTTCTTCCCGTCGACCGTGGTCTTGTAGAGCGGAGGCTGGGTCAGGTACACGTAACCGGCGTCGATCAGGCCGGACATGTGCCGAAACAGAAAGGTGAGCAGCAGCGTGGTGATGTGCTGGCCGTCCACGTCGGCGTCAGCCAGCAGGCAGATCCGGTGGTACCTGGCCTTGTCGATGTTGAAATCCTCGCCGATGCTCGTTCCGATCGCCGTGATGAGCGCCTGCACCTCCCGGTTCTCCAGGATCTTGTGAAGGCGAGCTTTCTCGACGTTTAGGATCTTTCCGCGGATCGGCAGTATGGCCTGAAACTCCCGGTCCCGGCCGCCCTTGGCGCTGCCGCCGGCGCTGTCGCCCTCGACGATGAAAAGCTCGGACACCTCCGGGTCCCTCGAGGAACAGTCCGCCAGCTTCCCGGGCAGCCCCCCGCCCTCAAA
>DASZKM010000233.1:0-4325 GCA_035947055.1 Actinomycetota bacterium | reverse complement strand
CCACCGCGTGAAGGATAACCTCCTCGAGGTGAGCTGGGACGACGAGATCTCCGATTTCGGCTATCGCGACCCGAAGGGTGGCCGCGCGCTCCTCGAGCTCGCGCCCGTGCCGTCCTGGCACGAGCTGCAGTTCAAGCGCTGAAAGAAAGGGGGCCGACTCGCGCCGGCCCCCTCGTCATTCGGATTTCTTTTTGCCTACTGCTTCTGGCGGAAGATCCAGAGCCCGCTGTCGCGGTCGCTTCCGAGGACGTACGTGTCACCGTCCGTCCCCACGTACGCCTCGACGCCCCAGAAGTCGTTCCCCAGCGGATCCAGATAGCTGCCGGTCTCGACGAGACACGGCGCGGTGTCGTCCTGGTTCTCGCACGTCTCATCGTCGTCCGAGATCTCCAGCATCCGCATCCCGCCGGAGTAGTACGAGAGGTACGCCCGGCTCGGGTCCTGCGGGTCCGTGGCCACCTCGTGGACGCTCAGGTCGCCGAAGCCGGAGGCGAACGTCTCGTCATGGGCTTCGTCGATGGCGTAGGTGTCCAGGCCCGCGGGGGTCCCGCTCTCGAGGTCCGCGTCGAACAGGTGCACGTAGCCCCACCCGTCGAACTCGGGAACGATGTTGATCTCCGCTCCGACAGTGCCTTCCGCCGGTTCCGCCGCGTTGTTGTAGGGCAACGCGTACGACTCCGGCGAGTTGAACAGGAAGTGCATCTGCCGGTGGCCGATGCAGAACGCCGGGATCTGCTCGTCGAAATCGTGGCCCTGTCCGCCGCAGAAGTGCGCGTCAGCCGCCCGGCCTCCCTGAGCGCCGACGTGGTGGTTCGCCACGATGACGGCGTCGTATCCGGCGTTCTGGCCGGCCTCGATCTTCTCCGAGAAGAAGCAGGCCGGGTGGTTGTGCGCCGAGTCCTGCACGGGGCCGCGCTCGAAGACCGCGATCCGCTCCTCTCCGGGAGCGAGCTCGCTGTCCGGGATCGTGGTTTCCGCCGGCGGCACGGGGTCCTGATGGTCCAGGGTGCAGCCGTACCCCGCGAAGACGGTCGGGCCGTTGATCACCTGGTCCACCGGCCGCTTCGCCAGCGGCGGGGTGAACCCGAACTCGCCGGCCGGGTACGTCCCCGCGTGGTCACCGGTGGTGATGTCGAAGTTCGCCCGGTACGGGGAGAAGTCTTCATCGGTGGCGATGAAGTACTCGTTGTCCATGGTGAACTCGGCCTGGTGCCCATTGCCCTCGGGCCACTCCGACAGGCCCGCGGACTCCAGGAGCTCGGGGTCGGGGTTCTCGTACTGGGTATCCCCAAGGAACACCGGGCTTGCGGGGTTGTCCACGTTCAGGAGCACGTAGCCGCCATCCCAGTACGACAGCAGCAGGATGAAGTGCCCGTCGATCTTCTTGACGATCATGTCGTGCAGTGACGACTCCTGGAGACCGATGGCCTGCTGATCCACGCCCTCGGGAACGAACGTGTTCACGTTCAGGTCCAGGATCTGCTTCGGGTTCAAGGGGTTCGTGATGTCCAGGATGTCGACGTCGGTGGTCTCCACGTTGTCAACGAGCACCACGTACGCCTTGCTACCGGCGTCCCATGCGAACGCGCTGTGGCTGTCGTTGGGGCCGGCTCCCTTCTTGTCTCCTGCGTTCAGGACCAGCTTCTTCGCGGTGAGGGGGTTCGTGACGTCGAACAGCGAGACGCCACCCTTCCCGTTGGGACCGCACGCCTCGTTGTTCAGGACGAGCATGTCACCGGCGAAGAACTTGGTGGTGATGTTCACGGCCTGCACCCCCTCGCCGGGAGCGCTGTCCTGGGCGGTCTCGATGAATCCGACGGCCTCGGGTGCCTCGGGGTCGGAGATGTCCACGACCCAGGCGCCCGCATCGGGTCCGCCGGCCTCCGAGTTGTCGGCGCAGGTGGCCTCTCCCCAGTTCGCCAGGTAGGCGTAGTCGCCGTCAGGATCCACGCCCACGTCCGCGACCAGGTCGGGGATCTCGGCCCCCCGAAGCTCGCCGAAGTCCACCTTGGACAGGAACTCGAGGTCTCCCTGGGCGCCGGTGCCGTGGAGATGGCCGTCCGGCGACCCATGCTGCACGGGGTGGGCGGAGGCTCCCCCGGCGCCGAACGTGGCACCCAGGATCAATGCGGCAACGAATGTCACCGATCGCTTCAATGTCCCTCCTCAGGGTCAGGCGCTGCCTGTAGGCGAGCGCAAGTACGGATGGGATGTCCTGGTTCCAATTCGATCAGGCACGTCGGCGTCCCTTTGTTCACCTGCACAACCTTTCGGGTCCCTGGTCTCGGCCCTGCGTACAATCCCTGCGTGGACCGGTTGCTGGTGAGCGGGGGCAACCCCCTGAGGGGCGAGGTGCCAATCGGCGGGGCCAAGAACTCCGCGCTGAAGCTGATGGCCGCGGCGCTGCTGGCCGAGGGGCGCAGCGTCATCCTCGGCGTGCCCGACATCGCCGACTGCCGGACGATGATCGAGGTGCTGGTCCGCCTCCGGGTCGACGTCGACCGCCAGGGAGAGGAGGTGGCCATCGACGCCTCGGGGACACTGGGCATCGAGACTCCCTACGACCTGGTCCGCCGGATGCGGGCGTCGATCCTGGTCCTCGGCCCCCTCCTGGCCCGGCAGGGCCGGGCCCGGGTGGCCCTCCCCGGGGGGTGCAACATCGGCCGGCGGAAGATCGACCTCCATCTCAGGGGGCTCGAGCGCATGGGCGCCGAGTTCTCCTATGACCACGGCTACCTGGTGGGCAGCGTGGACGGGCGGCTCCGCGGTGCGGTGCTCTCGCTGGACTTCCCCAGCGTGGGCGCCACCGAGAACCTGCTGATGGCGGCGGCCGCGGCGGCGGGGACCACCGTGATCGAGAACGCGGCCCGAGAGCCCGAGATCCAGGACCTGGCGGCGTTCCTGTCCGCGATGGGGGCCCGGATCCAGGGAGCGGGGACCCCGACCATCGAGGTCCAGGGGGCCGATCCGCTTCGGGCCGTGGATCACACCGTGATCCCGGACCGCATCGAGGCGGGCACGTTCGCCATCGCGGCGTGCGTGACGAGAGGCGAGGTGACGCTCCGAGGAGCTCGGGCCGACCACCTCGATCTGGTCCTGGCCAAGCTGGAGGAGGCCGGGGCGTCGGTCTCGATGGAGGACGGCGGCGTGCGCGTGGCGATGACCGGGCGGCCCCGAGCCGTCGATCTGGTGACACTGCCGTATCCCGGATTCCCCACCGACCTGCAGCCGCCGATCATGGCCCTCCTGGCCGGGGCGGAAGGGACCAGCATCCTCACCGAGAACGTGTTCGAGAGCCGCTTCATGTTCGTCGACGAGCTGAACCGCATGGGTGCGGACATACGAACCGAAGGGCATCACGCGGTCGTCCGCGGCGTCGAGCGGCTGTCGTCCGCTCCCGTCCGGGCACTCGATCTTCGGGCCGGGGCCGCGCTGATCCTCGCCGCCCTCGGCGCCGACGGCGTGACCGAGATCGCCGACGTGGGCCACGTCGACCGCGGCTACGAGAGCATCGACGGCAAGCTCGCCGCGCTGGGCGCGGAGATCAGCCGGCAGCCCATCCTGTCCCCGGCCCTCTCCCCGTGAGGGGAGCGAGGGCGGCGTTCGCTGCCCTCGCGCTGGTGGCCGGAACCCCCGCTTCAGCGACTGCCCAGGAGCCCGACCGCCAGGTCCTTCTCTTCTTGGTGGACGAGATGTCGTTCGAGGAGGCTCTGACCGACCCGCTGTTGGCCAGCCTTCGTGCCGGAGGAGGCGTCGGGCTGATGACCACCTTGCGGGGAGAGGAACGGGGGAGGGCCGCCTACCTGAGCATCGCCGCCGGGCGGACCGCTTCCAGGGCCCCCACGCGCTTCGGCGGCATTCTCTTCCTGCAGGACCAAGGCCTTCTCTTGGACGACGATCCAATACCCCCTCCGAGGCGTCCCATCGGCATCGGATCCATACTTCGCCGCGCCGGACGCACCGTCGGATACCTCGACATGGGGAGCGCCCTCGGCCACCCGGCGATGCTGGTGGCGGCCGACCGACAGGGGCGGATCCCGGTCGCATTCCTCAACGAATTTGCCGTCCTCGGATCACTGTCCGAGGCCATCCTCGGGAATCAGGCAAAGCGTGTGCTCGATACCGCCGACCTGGTGGTGTCTCCAGGACTGCGAAGCCTTCGGTTTGCGTTGGACACGACACCTGCTGAGGAGGTTTTGGTGCTGGTCGTGGCTCCGTCCGCGTCGGGGGAGATGCGGGCTCGAGGCGACCTGGTCACGCCGCTGTTGATGGACCAGGGCTCACCACAGGACGTGCTGAGCGGAGCTGGTTCCTCGGGCTTGACG
>DASZKM010000232.1:0-18512 GCA_035947055.1 Actinomycetota bacterium | reverse complement strand
GTAGGACTGACCGTGCTCGTCGGTGGCGGTCGAGGCGATCACGGGGACCGCGGCCTCCATCACCTTGCGGAGCAACGGGACGTTGACGCCGGTGATCTCGCCAACGAACCCGAGGTCGCGGCCGTTCGGACCCGGGCGCTTGCGGGCCAGCAGCAGGTCGCCGTCGTCCCCACACAGGCCCACCGCCGGTACGCCGCTGCGATTGATCCGGCCGACGATGTCCTTGTTCAGCTTGCCGACCAGGACCATCTTGGCCACCTCGAGCGTGTCCGCATCGGTTACGCGGAGCCCGTCCTCGAACCGGGGCCTGAGCCCCAGACGCTCCGACAGCGACGAGATCTGCGGGCCGCCGCCGTGAACCACCACGGGGCGGACGCCGACCTTCCGCAGGATCGCCAGGTCGTTGGCGAACGCGTCGAGCAGCTGTGGCTCGGCCAGCGCGGCGCCTCCGGCCTTGATGACCACGTCGCGTCCCAGGTGCTCGGACATGTAAGGCAGGGCGTCCAGGAGGACCCGGACCTTGGACAGGGTGCGCTGGGGGACGACGGTGCGGGCGGTGAGCGTCACGTCCGGTACTCCGCGTTGAGGCGTACGTAGTCGTAACCCAGGTCGCAGCCGAACACGGTCGCGGTCCCGGGGCCGTCGCCGAGCGCGACGTCGAGCACGACCTCCGGTTCCTTCATGGCCTCGGCCACGTCCACGTTCGGATCGGCAACCACGCCGGCGGTGATCAGCGGGATGTCGCCGATGTGGACGCGGACGCCCCCTGGCTCGACGGGAACCTCGCTGTCGCCGATGGCCTGCAGGATCCGGCCGGGGTTGGCGTCCGCGCCGAACAGCGCGGCCTTGACCAGCGGCGATCCGGCCACGGCCAGCCCCACGCGGCGGGCGTCGTCGTGCGTGGTGGCGCCCTGGACGTGGACGACGAGCGTCCGGGTTGCGCCCTCCGCCCCGGCGGCCACCTGTCGAACCAGGTTGCGGCTGACGGCCTCCACGGCTTCGCCGAGCTCGGCGGCCTCCTGGTCGGACGGGCCGATACGCGACCCGCCGGTGGCTCCGCTGGCCAGCAAGATCACCGTGTCGTTGGTGCTCTGGGCGCCGTCGACGACCAGGCCGTTCCACGTGGGGACCACCCGTTCGGTCACCAGCGCCGCGGCCAGCTCGGGTGTGGCGGCAGCGTCCGTGGTGATGAAGGCCAGCAGGGTGGCCAGCCGGGCCGGCGCCAGGCGAGGGGCGATCATGGCCGCACCCTTGGCACATCCGCCCACCCGGTACCGACCCGCGGTGGCCGTGGCGGTCTTCGGCCCGGTGTCGGTGGTCAGGATGGCCTCGGAGAACGCGTCGCCTCCGTTCTCGCTCAGCTCGGCGGCCGCCATGGGGAGCGCGGCGGTCAGCTTGTCCATCGGGATGCGGGCCCCGATGAGCCCGGTGGAGCACACCAGGATGTCCTCGGGGTCGCACCGCAGGTCGCTGGCCGCCGCTTCGGCCGTGGCTCGTGCGTCGTCGAGCCCGGGCTCGCCGGTACCCGCGTTTGCCTGGCCGGAGTTCACCACCACCGCCCGGGCCGTCCCGCGCGCGATCCGCTCTCGGCTGAGCACCACGGGGGCGGCGGGGAAGGCGTTCGTGGTGAACGCGCCGGCGGCGGTGCCCTCGCCGTCTACGGCCAGCAGACCGAGGTCGGGCCGGGCGCTCTCCTTCAGGCCCGCGGTGACGCCGGCGGCCCGGAAACCGCGAGGGAACGTCACGCTCACGGGAAGGTCCCCACGGTGGGCAGGCCGGTCGTCTCATCGAAACCGAACATCAGGTTCATGTTCTGCACGGCCTGCCCCGATCCGCCCTTCACCAGGTTGTCGACCGCGCCCACGATCACGGCCGTACCGGTGCGGGTGTCCGCCACCGCCGCCACCTCGCACACGTTGGCTGCCGTCACCCGCTTCGGATCGGGGAGCGTGCCTGGTGGCAGGGCCCGGACGAACGGTGTGTCCTTGTACGCATCTGAGAGCGCGCCGGTCAGATCATCGGTCGTCCCAGAGTCGGCCAGCGGCGCGTAGCACGTGGCCAGCACGCCGCGAACCGACGGAACCAGATGGGGAACGAACGTGACGCGGGCCGTGTGGCCCGCCGCCGACTCGAGCACCTGCTCGATCTCCGGGGTGTGTTGATGGCCGCCGACCCGGTAGGGCTCCACGCTGCCGTCGCGGCGGGCGAACTGGATCGCCGCGGTGGGCTTCGCTCCGGCGCCGGAGATCCCGGACTTCGCGTCGATGATGATCCCGTCACCGGTGACGAGTCCGGCCCGCAGGAGCGGAACGAGGGCCAGCGCAGCGGCGGTTGGATAGCACCCCGGGTTGGCCACCAGGCTCGCGCCGCTTACCTGCTCCCCGAACAGCTCCGGCAGCCCGTACACGGCCTTGGCGCTCCACTCGGGAGTGGGATGGTCGAAGCCGTACCAGTCGGGATACGCCTCGGGCGCCAGCCGGAAATCCCCGGCCAGGTCGATGACACGCATGCCGGCATCCAGCAGGCGGGGAGCCAGCTTCCCGGATCGTCCGTGGGGGAGCGATAGGAACGCCACATCGGCCCGTGTGGCGACCGATTCGTCGAGACGCTCCAGCTGCAGATCGACGGACGCCAGATGGGGGTGGACATCCCCCACGGACCGGCCCGCCTGTTCGCCGGCGCCCACCGCCGTCAGGCTCACGTCGGGGTGGCCCGACAGCAGGCGGAGGAGCTCGGCCCCCAAGTATCCTGAGGCGCCGAACACCGCGGCCCGCACCGGCCCAACTGGCCCCGGAGCTTCCGTGGCAGGAGATCCCATGGCGCATAATCATTCCACAGACCGCATATCCATGCAACCGGTAGGAGGCGGGCCATGGCCGGCCGGCGCTGCGTTCACCCCCGACGGCCTGTCGATCCGCCGGGTGATGGCGGCCGCCCTGGCGGAGGAGTTCGGCACGCCGTTGGTTGTCGTGGACGAGGACCACGTGCGCGCGCGATGCCGCGAGTTCCGCGATGGCTACCCCCGAGCGCTGTGGGCCGTGAAGGCGTTCCCGGTCCGGGCCCTGATCCGCATCGCACTGGAGGAAGGCCTGGGATTGCTGGCGTCCACCGGCGGTGAGCTGGATACGTGTCTCCGGGCCGGCGCCGACCCCGACGTCATTGTGCTGCACGGCAACAACAAGTCCGATGAAGAGATCGACCGCGCGGTGTCCACCGGCATCGGGTTGCTGATCGCGGACCGGGAAGACGAGCTCCCGCGCATCGCCACCGCGGCCGAGCGGGCCCGGCGGACCCAGCCCATCCTGCTGCGGGTGGCTCCCGGCATCGACGTGCAAGCGCACGAGTACGTGAAGACCGGGGCTCCCGACACGAAGTTCGGCACGCCGCTGGCCGAAGGCTTGGCGCTTCGCGCGCTCCGGCGCGCGGTGGAGCTACCCGGTATCGAGCCCTTGGGGATCCATCTCCATCTCGGGTCCCAGCTTCTGGAGGCCAAGCCGTACCTCGCCGCCCTGACCGTGGCCCTGGATTTCCTGGCCGAGGCGAAGGAGGCGTTCGGTTTCGAGGCTCGGCTTCTGGATCTGGGCGGGGGGATGGGAACGTCGTACACGGAGGAGCATCCGCTGTCACCGGCCACCCTCGGTGCCGAGGTGCGGGAAGCGCTGGTGTCGGGCTGTGAGGCCCGAGGCCTCCCGGTACCGGAGCTGCTGGGGGAGCCGGGCCGGGCCATCACGTCAGGGTCCGCGGTCACCCTGTACCGGGTGGGATCCATCAAGGAGGTCCCCGGGGTCCGGACGTACGTCGCGGTGGACGGCGGGATCTCCGACAACATCCGCCCCGCCCTGTACGGGGCGAAATACACGCTGGCCCTGGTGTCGCGGAAGAGCTCCGCGGAGGAGCGCCCGGTAACCGTGGTGGGCCGGCATTGCGAGTCCGGTGACGTTCTGGCCCGGGACGTGTCCCTCCCCAGGGATCTCCGAGCAGGGGATCTGCTGGCCTTCGCCTCGACCGGCGCGTACGAGTACGCGATGGCCAGCAACTACAACAAGGTGGGTCGCCCCGCGGTGGTGCTGGTTCGCGACGGCAGGGCCCGGCTGGCGGTCCGCCGCGAGACGTTGGACGATCTGGCCCGCCTCGACGTGGACTGAATCGCTCCCGGCCGGGACCGGGCATTGTTTACGCTCCAGCCATGGCACGGCCCGTACGCGTCGGCGACCCCGCCCCCAACCCGGCGGTGCTCGAGGGGCCCGGCCGTGAGGTCCCGCTGTCCGGCTCCTGGCGCGATCGCCCGGCCGTCCTGGCGTTCCTCCGGCACTTCGGGTGATCGTTCTGCCGTCAGTACGTCGCGCAGTTGCGCGACGACCGGGACCGCTTCGAGGCGGCGGGTGTCAACGTCGTGCTGATCGGCCTGGGCTCGCCCGACCAGGCCGAGCGGTTCTGTGTCCGGTGGCGGCTTCCGTTCACCTGCACGACCAGCCCGGACCGATCGGCCCACCGGGCCTACGGCCTGCGACGGGGAACGTTCAACCAGCTCGCCGGGCCGGCGGTCTGGCTGCCCTGGGTTCGGAACCAGGTCACCGGCAAGCCCCAGGGCCGGTTCGGCCAGGGGGACGTGGCTCAGCTCCCGGGGACGTTCGTCGTGGATACCGGCGGGATCGTCCGCTTCGCCCACGTGGGCCGGCGCTCCAGCGACAACCCCTCGAACGACGAGGTCTTGGCCGCCCTGGCTTCGCTGAACGACTGAGGAGGCAGGGATTGACACCCCCCGCGTCGAAACCTATGGTCGATCAGCCATGATGAGTCCCGTGCGCACCTGGTGGTGGTCGAAGCCTCGGGTGAGGCGGGGCGTCGCATGAGCTAGATCCACCAGCCGCACCACCCGAGGAGACCTCCGGACCGGAGGTCTTTTCCTTTTTCCGGGAGTAGCGATGCGAACGACGGCCATCACCACCGACCTGGTCACGCCCCTCGGGGCGTACCTGGCCCTGCGCAACGGCGAGCCGGCCTTCCTGCTGGAGTCGGTGGAGCGAGGCCGTCTCGGCCGGTACAGCTTCGTGGGAGCCGGGGCCCGGCTGGTGCCGTTCGAGGACGCCGAGCGAGAGGTGGCCGCCGGGGCGGTGACGGTCGGGTACCTGGGCTACGACCACGCAGCCAGGCTCGAGCCGGTCCCGCTGCCCGAGGACCGAACGGGCCTTCCCGAGAGTCGGTTCGTGCTCGCCGACCGGGTGGTCCGGTTCGATCACGCGGCGGGGGTGGCGGACGTCATCGCCGGCGACGGCGACGAGCTGGAGAAGATGCTCCGAGACGTTCCGCCGATGCCGGTGCCGGAGAAACGAACCCGGCCCGGCCGCCCCCACCGGTTCCCCTCCGGCTCCGACTACGGCGGGGCGGTGACCAAGGCCCAGGAGCACATCCGGGCCGGCGACATCTACCAGGTCGTGCTGTCCCAGCGCGTCGAACGACCGACGTCCGCCACGGCCGTGGAGCTGTACCGGAGCCTCCGGCGCATCAACCCGTCGCCGTACCTGTTCCTGCTGGAGCTCGGCGAGCTGTCGTTGATCGGATCCTCGCCCGAGACCCTGGTGAAGGTGGAGGGCGACCGGGCCAGCGTGAACCCCATCGCCGGCACCGTTCCTCGCGAGTCCGGCGACGCCGAGCGCCTGCTCGCGTCGGAGAAGGACCGGGCCGAGCACGTGATGCTCGTGGACCTGGGCCGCAACGACCTGTCCCGGGTGTGCCGTCCCGGCACCGTTCGCGTGGAGCGGTTCCTGCAGCCCGAGCGGTACTCGCACGTGACGCACCTGGTCTCCGAGGTGGCCGGCGAGGTCATCTCCGGCATCAGCCCGTTCGACGTGCTCCGGGCGTGTTTCCCGGCGGGGACGGTGACCGGGGCGCCAAAGGTCCGGGCCATGCAGCTGATCTCGGAGCTCGAGGACGATCGCCGCGGTCTGTACGGCGGCGCGGTCGGGTACGCGATGCCGGGGGGAGCGCTGGACACGTGCATCGCGATCCGGACCATCGTGCTGGTGGACGGGATCGCCCATCTGCGGGCAGGAGCCGGCATCGTGGCCGACTCCGATCCCGAAGCCGAGCATCGCGAGTGCCTGGCCAAGCTGGCGGCGTTGGAAGCGGCGGTCGGTGACGCGGAGGCCCTGACGTGATCCTCTTGATCGACTCCTACGACTCGTTCACGTACAACCTGGCCCACCTGTTCCAGATGACCGGGGCGGAGGTGCGGGTGGTGCGCAACGACCGCATCACCGCGGAGGAGTCCGAGAGCCTCGATCCTTCGCACCTCGTGCTGTCGCCCGGGCCCGGCCGCCCGGCGGACGCCGGAAACCTGATGGACATCGTGGCCCGGCTGGCTCCCCGCGTGCCGACGCTCGGCGTGTGCCTCGGTCATCAGGCCATCGTCGAATCATTCGGTGGGCGTGTGGATGCCGCCCGCTCGCTGGTGCACGGCAAGGCGAGCGCGGTCCGGCACGACGGCCGGGGGCTCTTCGCCGGGCTGCCATCACCGCTGGAGGGCGGCCGGTACCACTCGCTGGCGGCCACCGAGATCCCCGACTCGCTGGAGGTCGTCGCCGTGGACGAAGAGGACGATGAGGTCATGGCGGTTCGTCACCGCGACCTGTCGGTGTTCGGCATCCAGTTCCACCCGGAGTCGGTGCTCACCCCCATGGGACCGCGCATCGTCGACAACTTCCTCGACGGGCGGGGGGCTCGGGCGGGTAGCTCGCCAGGGGCGGCGCAGGTGTTGGAAGAGGAGGCGAGCGGACCCCCCGAACGAAAGGAGGTCGGATGATCCAGGAAGCCATCGCCATGCTGCTCGACGGCAAGGACCTCGGGCGGGAGCGAGCCCGCGAGGTCATGGACGAGATCATGAAGGGCGAGGCGACCCCGGCGCAGATCGGCGGGCTCCTGATCGCCCTCCGGAGCAAGGGCGAGACGGCCGACGAGATCGCGGGTTCCGCGGAAGCCATGCGTGACCACGCCCTGACCGTGAGCCCGCACCGGCGCGACGTCATCGACACCGCGGGGACCGGAGGGGACGGGAAGGGCACGCTGAACATCTCCACGGCCGCGGGACTGGTGGCCGCCGCGGCGGGGGCGTCGGTGGCCAAGCACGGGAACCGGGCGGTGTCGTCGAAGTCGGGGTCCGCGGATGTGCTCGAGGCGCTTGGCTTCGACATCGACCCGGGCCCCGAGCGCATCTCGGCCTCGATCGACGGCCTGGGGTTCGGGTTCCTGTTCGCGCCCTCGCATCACCCGGCCATGAAGCACGCCGGGCCGGTCCGCAGGGAGCTCGGCACCCGGACGGTGTTCAACGTGCTCGGTCCGCTGACCAACCCGGCCGGTGCCCGCTCCCAGCTGCTCGGTGTCTATGCAGAGTCGCTCGTTCCGGTGATCGCCGACGTCCTGGTCCGCCTCCGGGCCCGCCGGGCGATCGTGGTCCACGGCGCGGGAGGCATCGACGAGCTTTCGCCGGCGGGGCCGAACTGGGTGGTGGAGGTGGACGGCGACGAGGTCCGCCGAACCGTCATCGATCCCGAGCAGCTCGGAGTGGAGCGATGCGATCCCGGCGCGCTGTCGGGCGGCACGCCGCAGGAGAACGCCGAGGACATCCGGCGGATCATGGACGGGGAAACCGGACCCAAGCGCGATGCGGTGCTCCTGAACGCGGCCGCCGCCATGCTCGTCTCGGGCCGGGTCAAAGATCTGGCCGAAGGACTGGACGCCGTGCGGGACGCCGTCGACTCGGGCGGTGCCGGCGAACGCCTGGAAGATCTCATCGCGTTCAGCCGGGGCGGGGAGCGAGCGACGGTATGAACAGGTTGCGGGAGGCGCTGGCCGCGCCGGGGCTGAGCAGCATCGCCGAGATCAAGCGGCGGTCCCCCTCCGCGGGCACGCTTCGGCCGGACGCGGACGCCGGAGACCTGGCCGCGTCCTTCGAGCGAGCCGGCGCTTCGGCGATCTCGGTCCTCGTCGCTCCTGCCTTCGGCGGATCGGTCGACGACCTGCGTGCCGCTCGGGCCCGGGCCCGGATCCCGCTGCTGGCCAAGGGGTTCTTCCGCAGCGAACGGCAACTGGCGGAGCTGAGAGAGGCGGGAGCGGACGCGGTCCTGCTCATCCTCCGAGATCTTGACGACGCCACCGCGACCCGCCTCCAGTCGTACGCCCGGGACCTGGCGATGGACGCCCTGGTCGAGGTTCACAACGCCGACGAGCTCTCCCGCGCGGTACGGTTCGGTGCCGACCCCATCGGGGTCAACGCCCGGGACCTGCGCACGTTCCACATCGACCGGCAGGTCCAGCTGGAGCTGGTGGCAGCCTCGCCGCGCGACCGGCTGATCGTTGCCGAGAGCGGGATCGCCACCCGGGCCCAGGCCGCGGCGGCCGAGCTGGCCGGGGCCGATGCCATCCTGGTGGGCAGCACGCTCATGCGGGCCGGGGAGCCCGGCGCGGCGCTGGCCGATCTGCTGGCCCGCCCCCTGGTCAAGACGTGCGGGATGACCCGCCGCGAGGACGTCGACGCCGCGGTGGAGGCCGGCGCCGACCTCATCGGGTTCGTCCTGGCCGACAGCCCTCGCCACATCGACGAACCCCTGCCCGTTCCGGACACGGTGCTATCGGTGGCGGTGGTGGTAGGGGACGCTCCGGATGCGGGGACGGATCTCATGCAGCGGTACGGGCAGGAGAATGGGCATCGTTCGCGGGACGGCGTTCTGCTGCGACGCGGACGGCCCGTGGCCACGGTGGCGGACCTTCCGTGGCGGGGCGAGGACGCGCAACACTGGAAGCGGGCGGCGCGGCTTCCGGGCCGGGTGATGCTGGCCGGCGGCCTGGATCCCGACAACGTGGGCGACGCCGTGCGCGCGGTTCGGCCCTGGTGTGTGGATGCCGTTCGGGGACTGGAAGCCGAGCCCGGCGTCAAGGACCACGAGAAGCTGCGCGCGTTCGTGAAGGCAGTCCGATGAGCGACGACACCATCCGCGGCGTGGGCACCGTGACCGAGGCGTTCGCGCCGTACGGCGGACGGTACGTCCCCGAGACGCTCGTTCCTGCGCTCGACGAGCTGGCCGAGGGGTGGCGAGCGGCCCGGGGAGATCCTGCTTTCCATGTCGAGCTCGACCGACTGGGACGAGAGTTCATCGGCCGGCCGACACCGCTGACGCCGTCGGACCGGCTGGTCCCCGGCCGGCGGATCTACCTGAAGCGTGAGGATCTGTGTCATACCGGGGCCCACAAGATCAACAACGCGGTGGGCCAGGCCGTCCTGGCCCGGCGTCTGGGGAAGACCCGGCTGGTGGCGGAGACCGGCGCCGGGCAGCACGGCGTGGCCACGGCCACGGTGGCGGCGAGGTTCGGGTTCGAGTGCACGGTGTACATGGGCGCGGAGGACATGCGACGACAGCGCCCGAACGTCGAACGCATGGAGCTGCTGGGCGCCGAGGTTCGCGCCGTCGAGTTCGGGACCCGGACCCTGAAAGAGGCTGTGTCGGAAGCCATCCGGGACTGGATCGCCAACGTGGCGGACACCCATTACCTGATCGGGTCGTGTGTGGGCCCCGAGCCCTATCCCGAGCTCGTGGGGGAGCTGCAGGCAGTGATCGGCCGCGAGGCCCGGGACCAGATGCTCGAGTCGGCCGGGAGGCTCCCCGATGTCGTGGTGGCGTGCGTCGGTGGTGGGTCGAACGCCATCGGGCTCTTCTCGGCATTCCTCGACGACGAGGACGTCCGTCTGGTGGGCGTGGAATCGGAGGGCGCGGCGAGCCTGGCCTCGGGCCGCCCCGCGGTCCTGCATGGGGCCCGGTCGTCGGTGCTGGCCGACGACGACGGGCAGGTCATCGACGCCCACAGCGTCGCCGCGGGCCTCGACTATCCGGGCGTCGGTCCGGCACATGCCCGGCTCCGGGACCAGGGACGGGTGCAGTACGTGACGGCCACCGATGTCGAAGCCGTGCGCGCGTTCGGGCTCCTTGCACGACGGGAGGGGATCCTTCCCGCCCTGGAGCCCGCCCACGCGCTGGCCCGGGCCATCGAGCTCGACGACGAGGTTGTGCTGATCGGTCTCTCGGGGCGAGGAGATAAGGACCTCGCGGTGGTGGCCGGCCGCCCCGAGCTGGACGCGGAATGACCAAGCGGTTGGCGATCTACCTGATGGCGGGCCGGGATGTGCCGGCGCTAGCGGAGGCCGCCGCAGCCGGAGGCGCCGACATCGTGGAGATCGGGTTCCCGTTCTCCGATCCGCTGGCCGACGGGCCGGTGATCCGGCGGGCCGCGGAGGGGGCCCTGGCGGACGGCATGCGCACCGAGCGGTGCCTGGAGGTCCTGGCGGAGGCTCGCAAGCGCGTCGACGTCCCACTGATCCCGATGACCTACGCGGCGCTGCTGGAGGCCTACGGGTACCAGCGGTTCCTGGAGGACGCCGCCGCGGCCGGCGCGACGAGCCTGATCGTCGCCGACCTTCCCATCGACGCGCGCGCCGAGCTGCGCCGCGTCCAGCTGGTCGCGCCGACGTCCACCGATGACCGGATCCGGATGGCGGCGCAGAGCACGGATGGGTGGCTGTACCTGGTATCGGTAGCCGGCACGACCGGGGCACGGGAGCGGCTGTCCGACCAGCTGCCCGACCTGGCCCGGCGAGCCCGCAAGCTCACCGACCTGCCGCTCCTGGCGGGATTCGGCATCGCCACACCCCAGCATGCCGCGGCGGCCGCCGCCCTGACCGACGGCGTGGTGGTGGGCACCCGAGCGATCGAGGTGGCCGAAGCAGGCGGCCCGGAAGAGCTCCGTTCCTTCGTGGCGTCGCTGCGCGCCGGCGTCGATGGGGCACCGGCCCTGGCCGGCGAACGGATCCCGTGACCCCAGAGGAATGGGGCGCCCTCAGCGCCCGGCTTCTGTTCCTCGTCGGGGCGGTCGTCGTTCCGATCCTCCTCGCCATTCGGCTCCGACGGCGCAGGTCGCGGAACTGGTGGCTTCCCATCCCGCTCGGAGCGGTCGTCGTGATCGTGGTGCTGGCGGCGCTGGTGACCACCGCCCTGCGGCCGGAGCCGACCCGGCGGCTGGATCCGGCCTCCGTCTTCCAGACGTCGGCCTACTCGTTCGGCCCCGTCCCGCCGGACGTCCTGCAGCGGGCGGAAGGGCAGCTCTCCGCGGAGCTGGGCGATGGCTTCGAGGACATCGACGCCCGATCGATCGCCACGCCGGCCGGACGGCCGCTGGGCGCCGTGGTGGTGGCGGCCCTCGATCCCCGCGTGGCTCGGGGGCAGCTGGACGACTTCGCACGTGGGATGGCATCGACGTCCGGGGCGACGCCGCAGCCGGTCGACGTGGCCGGCCACAGCACGCTGGTCATCCGCGATACCTCGCTGGGCGTGGTCCACGTCACCTGGCAGCGCGGCAATCTGCTCGTCGCCGTCTCCGCGCCGCAGGAGTCGGCGGCGCTGGAGATCGCCGGGGCGCTGCTCGCGGAGCCCCCGGTCTCCCCGGAGCAAGCCGGGTAGGCTCCCGGCGTGACCCAGGACGCCTGCGTCATCACCTGCGCCGTCTCGGGTGCCGTGGCCAACAAGCAGCAGTGCCCGGGCATCCCGTACACACCGGAGGAGTACGCCAAGGAGGTCCGCCGGGCCCGCGACGCCGGCGCGTCGATGGTCCACATCCACGCCCGCACCCCGGACGGGACTCCGACCGTGGCCGTGGAGCACTACCGGGCCATCACCCAGGCGGTCCTGGCCGAGACGCCGGAGATCATCGTCAACTACTCGACCGGTTGGGTCGGCCTTCCGATGGCCGAGCGGGTGGCACACATCACCGAGCTCAAGCCCGAGATCGGTGCCCTGAACATGGGCTCAATGAACTACGCGAAGTACTCCGCCAAGCGGAAGGACTTCGTGTTCTCGTTCGTGTTCGAGAACAGCTTCGAGGACATCATCTTCCTGCTCCGGCGGATGGGTGAGGCGGGGGTGAAGCCTGAGTGCGAGTGCTTCGACGTCGGCCACGTGGAGTCGGTGGAGCCGCTGGTCGATCTGGGGGCGTTGTCCAGGCCGATCCAGTTCTCGCTGATCCACGGGGTCCTGGGCGGTATCTCCGCCACGGCCCGGAACCTGGCCCACATGGCCTCGGTGGTCCCCAGCGGCTCGACGTGGGGGGTCATCGCCGTCTCCCGCGAGCAGTGGACGATGGCGTCGGCGGCCGCCTCGCTGGGCGGCAATGTCAGGGTGGGCTTCGAGGACAACTTCTACCTTCCGTCCGGAGACATGGCGTCCTCGAACGGCGAGCTGGTCGAGGCCGCGGCGCAGATCGTGCGGCTCCAGGGACGACAGGTCGCGGAGCCGGACGAGGCCCGCCGCCTGCTGTCGCTGCCGGACCAACCCGACCGAAGCGCCGTCCTCGCCGGCTGACGGTGGGCGAAGTCCGATCCGACATGGTGGCCAACGTATGGAGGGTCGTGGTGAACCGCGGCGACACGGTAGCCGCCGGTGATCCTCTGGTCATCCTGGAATCCATGAAGATGGAGATCCCGGTGGAGGCCCCCGAGGCCGGCACTGTTCAGGAGATCGCGGTGGAAGAAGGTGGGGTCGTCCAGGAGGGCGACCTCATCGCTCGCATCGGCTGACTGTCCCAAACCGCACACTCGCCGTGGTCGTTCCAACTCCTCCGGGTAGGACTCCCTCCGCTGGGGCGGACAGTCCTCCCGGAAGGAGGCATGGTGAAACGTCGACTGCTGTGGCCCGCGATCGTCGCCCTGCTCGTTCTGTCGGTGCCGGGCATGGCCGCCGGTCAACCCGGCGACACGAGCCCCGAGAGCAAGTTCCAGCTCTTCGGCCTGCTCGCCGAGGACGGATTCGATCCGCAGAACCCGACCAATGAGGTCGTACACGTCAACACGACTGATGGCCAGCCGGTGGGAGTGATCCGTGACCTCCACGGTGTCCCTCTGGCGACCCTCGATGACCAGCTGGAGTTCAAGTACTACATGGAGGACCGGGAGTGCGGAGCGGGGTCGCCTCGGATCATGTTGATCCTCGACACGAACAACAGCGGCAAGTTCGAGGAGACCGAGGACACGTTCCTGCACGGACACATCAAGCCCCCGTACGTGTGCTTGCCCGACGAATGGGTCCATGAGGACCTGACGGACAGCCTCCCCAGGTGGGAGGGGGGTCCCTTCGGCAACTTCCCTCTCGACCCGTGGCCTGCAGTCGAGGCGGCGCTTGGTGCCACACCCGTCCTGTTCGGATTCCTGATCGAGGACTCGCAGGTGTTCGCTCCGCAGAACCGCGGTAATGCCTACTACGACTCCCTGGCGATCGGGAACCGGACGCTCGAAGACCATTCAGACACCGCCCGGAACTGTTCTCCGGGCTGCACGCCGCCGACCGAGCCGTAGATCGGACGTTCGCGATGAAGAAGAGGCCCCGCACCTCGCGGGGCCTCTTCGCTGTCACGGCTAGAGTGAAACCGTGTCCAACGTGAGGTCGGAACCGGGCCCCGTGTGGCGGATCACGCTCGATCGCCCCGAGGCGCGGAACGCGATCTCCGAGCCGATGCTCGGCGACATGTCCCGCGCGCTGGCGGGGGCCGCCGCGGATGCGGCCACCAGGATCGTCGTCCTCAGCGGCGAAGGCGATCACTTCTGCGCAGGCGCCGACCTGGGAGAGCTGGACGGGGCGGCGGGTGGTCCCGGCGGAAACCGCTACGAGCGGGCCTTCGAAGAGGTCCTTTCCGCCGTCGCGCAGCATCCCGTGCCCGTGATGGCCGTGGTGCACGGCGCGGCTCTGGGCGCAGGGTGTCAGCTCACCGTGGCCTGCGATCTGGCCGTCGCCGCCTCAGACGCACGGATCGGCATCCCTTCCTCCCGGCTGGGGATCCTCATCAACTTCGAGAACGTGCAGCGGCTGGTGCTCGCGGTGGGACCCAAACGCGCGTCGGAGATGCTGTTCACCGGCCGGGCGCTCTCGGGAGACGAGGCTGCTGCCTGGGGTCTGGTCAACGAAGCGGTCCCCCCCGGCCGGTTGATGGACCGGGCCACCGAACTGGCCGAGGAGATCGCCTCCGCCGCTCCGCTGTCGATCCGAGGATCCAAGCGAGGCATCGGCGCGGTACTGGCGAAGCTGTCGATCGATCGCCAGGCCGAAGGTTGGCGCGTGGCGGACTTCGACATGATGGCCGCCGACGCGTTCGCCAGCGACGATCTCAAGGAAGGCGTCCGGGCGTTCCGGGAGCGGCGGAAGCCTCGGTTCAAGGGAACCTGATGCCCAAAACGCTCACTCGCAAGAGTCCGCTGGACCAACGTGCCCCGGAGGTCATCCGCCTCCTGAACGAGGAGTATCCCGACGCCACCATCGCGTTGCGGTTCTCCAATCCGTTGGAGCTGCTGGTGGCGACGATCCTGTCGGCGCAGGCCACCGACAAGAAGGTGAACGAGGTGACCGAGACGTTGTTCAAGAAATACCGGACCGCCGAGGACTACCTCAAGGTCCCGGAGGCCGAGCTGGCCGGGGATCTCAAGCCCACCGGGTTCTTCAACCAGAAGACCCGGGCCGTGCGCGGGGCCTGCCGGATGATCGTCGAGGAGTACGGGGGCCGCGTGCCGGATACCATGGCGGACCTCATCCGGCTTCCCGGGGTGGCTCGGAAGACGGCCAACATCGTCCTGGGGAACGGGTTCCCCCAGAAGGCGGCCACGGACCCGGACGTCGGCATGGCGGTCGACACGCACGTGAAGCGCGTGTCCGCCCGGCTGGGATTCACCGACCAGACCCAGCCCGACAAGATCGAGCGCGACCTGATGATGGTCATCCCCAGGAGGATGCGGTTCGGGTTCACCTACGTGCTGATCGAGCACGGCCGCGCGGTGTGCAAGGCGCCGACGCCGCGGTGCGAGGTGTGCGTCGTGAACCATCTGTGCCCGGCGAGCCGGGTCTGATGGGCCGAACCTCGATGGGCAGCCCGTCGCTTCCCTACACGTGAGCGCCCTCACGCCTCGGCTCGCCGCGGCGGCCGCCGGAGAACCGTGGGCCCTGGAAGCCATCTATGAGGAGTTCGCGCCTTCCGTCCTCGGCTACCTGCGAGCGCAGAGCGCGGCGGAGCCGGAGGATCTGGGCTCGGAGGTATTCGTGGCCGTGGTCCGCGGCCTCTCTCACTTCCGCGGCGATGAACGGGACTTCCGGTCGTGGGTCTTTTCGATCACCCACCGCCGCCTCATGGACGAGCGACGCCGCCTCGCCCGCAGGCGCGATGAGCCCGCCGATCCGGCGGACATGACTCGGCGCCTCGCGCACGTCGCGGCCGGCGACGTCGAGGAGGAGGCGCTTGGGCAGCTCGGGCAGGACCGAGCCATCCGCGCCGTCGCGGCGCTGACGCCCGACCAGCGCGACGTCGTCCTGCTCCGTGTGCTGGCCGACCTGTCCGTGGAAGAGACCGCCGAGATCCTCGGCAAGCGGAAGGGAGCCGTCAAGACGCTGCAGCGGCGAGCCCTCCGAGCCCTGGCCGAAAGATTCCAGCGGGAGGCCGTTTCCTGATGCGCGTCCCGAACGATTACCCAGGTGAGATGGATCGCTTGACCTTCGAGGAGACACAGGTGATGGATCGCCTCCGCGGCGCGTTGCTGACGGCGCCCGCGCCGGAGGTGGCGGCCGCCCACCTGGCGTCCATGGCCGCTGCGGCCGAGTCGGTGGCCGGCGCGGCGGGAGTCGAGGAAAGGGGGAACGCGATGCGTGCGTTCACGGGCAGGCGGGGAGTGGCGCTGGCCGCGGCTGCAGCCCTGGCGCTTGGAGCCGGCCTGGCCGCCGCTGTCACGCTCCCGGATGAGGCTTCGGAACGAGCTGAAGAAGTCCAGGCCGAGAAGGCGGCGGGCACCAACGGTCAGGACGATGGGCCGTCAGTGCAGAGCTCCACCCACGGCGACGCCGTCTCCGCGGTGGCCCAAGATGATTCGAACCGGGGCTGTGAGCACGGCCGGGCAGTCTCGGATGTGGCCTCTTCCAAGTCTGCTGACAACCGGAGCAGCGATGGCCCGAAGGGCGACCCGTGCGAGAAGAACGAGAAGGCCGGGGCGAAGGGGGCAGGCGGGAAGGCGTGGGGCCACGGAGATCCCCCTGGCAAGCGTGTCGGCCAGACCAAGCCGGCTCGCGTGGCCCCGGTGAAGGACAAGCCGGCGAAGGCCGGCGGCGCCGGTCACGGGCGGGGAGGTTCCAAGAGCGACGACTCGACCGCGGACACGACCGGGGCGACCGATGGGACCAGCGAGGGAGGCACCACCACAGCGCCCGCCCCCTCGCCGGAGCCGTCCCCCACGCCCTCGATCGAGGTCTCTCCCGCGGCATAGGGTCCGGCGAGGATGGGGGAAGGGCTCAAGGCGACCCGGATCCTGTCGATACAAACAACGCCCGACCCGTCCGGATAGGCCGGGGAAAAGGGGAACCGGAGGCGCCTCCCGGGATGCTGGGAGGCGCTTCCGTCTATCTCCGTCCCGCCAGACGCCACCCCAACGGGAGCACTCCCGCTGCCACGAGCAGCTTCAGCAGGTCACCGATCACGAACGGATAGAGGCCCAGCTCGAACGCCTCCAGAAGGGGCACATCGATCGAGGCCGCCAGCCACGGCACCCCCACCCCGTAGATGACGATGCTTCCCAGCAGCATCACCGTGATCGATGACCGCAGGTCGCGGTCCCACCCCCGGTTCGCCAGCCACCCGCACGTCAGTCCCGCCAGGAGGAACCCCCACAGGTAGCCTCCGCTGGCGGTGGCCAAGGTGAGGATCTCGTAGCCGCTTCTTCCCTCGGCGGCGAACGGAAGACCGATGGCGATCTGAGCCAGGTACAGCAGCACGGTCAGACCGGCCAGCCGCCACCCGTACGCCGTTCCTACGACCAGGACGGCCAGGGTCTGCCCGGTGATGGGCACCGGGGTGAACGGCAGCGGAATGGTCACCTGGGCCAGCAGCGCGATGAACAGGCTGCCCCCGACAACGAGAGCGAAGTCCACGGCCAGACGAGCGTTCCGCTGGCGAGGGCGGGCGATGGTCTGCGCCAGGGCGGTCAAGGTTCCGCAGTTGTAGCCGCCGCTCCTTGGGGGCGCAAGTCGCGGGCGCTAACATCCGTCCGCCGTGACCCGCCTCGGCGCCGCGATCCGAAACCTCGCCCGGATCCACCGAGCAGCGCTGGTCTTCACCCTGGCGTCCCTGGCCGTCTGGACGGGCTGGAACTACGGACGAGCGCTCTGCCATCCGATCGCCGACCTGGCCTGCGGGTTCTACACAGATCACTACTCGATCATTGGGCTGACACGTGCGTTCGTGGAGTTCGGCCCGGATGCGGTCTACCTTCAGCCGCGCGGCGAGGTGGGCCGGCCGCCCTCCGACGGGGAGCAGGAGGCACTGCCGCCCGACGTCCAGCAGGCAATCGAGGTCCGGATCGTGGACGAATGGCCTGCCGACAAGCCGTTCATCTCCACCTACGCTCCGATCCCGGCGTTCTACCCGCCGGGGATCTTCCTCCTATACGGGCCCGCCGCGACCGTGTACTCCTTCTCGGACATCTCGTTCGCTGAAACGAACCGCCTGACGATCGAGCTCTTGCTCGTGTACGCGCACATCACTGTCTTCCTCTTGCTGATCAGGGCGTCCGCGCGCTCCCGGATCGGCCTGGTCGTCGCCGCCCTGGGGTACGCCATGGTTATCCACTGGACGCTCAACGGCTTCTCCGAGGGTGCCTGGATCGCGCCGTTGCTGCTCACCCCTCGGTACCTGGTCCGCCGCCAGCCGATCCCCACGCTGTTGACGTTCTTGCTTGCCGTGTTCGTGCACTTCCGGGCGCTCTTCTACCTGCCGTGGGGCGCGGAGGGCGGCGTCCGCCTCTTGGCCAACCGAGCCTGGCGCCCGTGGTCCGCAGGCCGTGGCGTGGCGCTTGCCGCAATAAGTGTCATGGGGATCGCTTCCGCCGCCGCCTTCTTCGTTCTGCTGGGTGACATGGCGGGGTACAGCAGGACCAACCCTTTCCACCCCGGGTACGAGGAGTTCGATCTGGCGAAGCTGGTGTCGTTGGTTCTCGTCGCGGCGGCGGGGAGCGCCCTGCTTCTATGGCAGCGGGCGTTCCGGGAGGTGGTCATGCTCGTGTGGATCGCTCTCGTCATCGCGACGCTCCCCCAGATCAACCCAGCGGGGGCCATCGTGTTGCTTCCCTGGCTGGCGAACCCCGAGGTGGAGGACGGCCGGGGCTGGGTTCAGGAGACCCGGGTGATAACCGGGATCTTCATCCTTGGGATCGTCTTCCCAGAGTCCATCGGGGTCCAGTGGATCCCCACGGCGGTCAGCCACCTCGTCGGCTAGCCTGAGCGCGCGTGGCCCTCAAGGACCTCATCGCCGAGCGAACAGAGCTGGGCGGTCCGGAGAGCGATCACCTGGCCAGGCTGGTGGCCGAGTGGCAGCTGCTCGCCGACCTGTCGTTCGCCGACCTGCTCCTGTTCGCCCGAGACCGAGAAGACGATCGGCTCGTGGTACTCGCTCAG
>DASZKM010000231.1:0-3529 GCA_035947055.1 Actinomycetota bacterium | reverse complement strand
GGAACACACCGTGTGCGAGTACCGCGGCCAGCCCGCGGAGCCTGCCGCCTACGCTCCCGGATGTCCCGGGGCGGCCCGTCAGCAGACGGGCAGCGAGTCGGCGATCGGGATCCACGGGAGCTCCCCGACCCGGGTGGCGAGCATCGTCGTTGGATCGACGGGACCGGGATCCCTCGCCGTCGGGCAGTCGGTGGCCATCGCGGGCCGGGGCATGCGGATCGGCGCTCTGAACGTCTGGCTGACGTTCTCGTGATGCGCTAGTTGAGTTCAACGTTCCAGCGATTCCGGCTGCCGGTTTCTTGAACGCGATTGGTTTGCTGCCCCGACAGAAGGGGGTATACAAACGTCGTCTTGCCCCCAGTCGCCGCCCGTCGCGCAGCCCGCACCGTCGGTCTTTTCGCCGCATTTGTCCTAGTTTCGCCCCACCCAGCCACCGCGTTCCACGCGGACGACGCACAGCTGCTCGCCTCGGGAAGCGCCCCGGGCCCGGCCTGGGCCTCTTACTCCTTCTCCACCAGCGGTTCCCGGGTCGTGACCGACATCGTGGCCAGCGGTATCGGCTACCCGATCCAGGCGGCCGTCTACATCTACACGGGCGATAACCGGCTGGTGTTCGGGTTCTCCTTCACCCGAGTCACCGCGGACCAGGGTCTGTACATCGACCTCAGCCCTGCGGGTGTCCACGTGGACGTCACCGAGCCCCAGATCGATGGCGGGGTCCTCAGATTGGGCGCCACGATGAACGACCCCTCGTCCGGCGGCGAACCCGCGGTCGGCACGTTCAAGCAGCTGTTGTGGATATCGGGGACGGCGTCCCGGGTGGATCACTCGCTCCGGGGAGACTCGGGAGTGCACCTTCAGGGGAGGGACACAGGGCGAGAGACCTTCCTGTACACCTCCAAGAACTTCGAGGGAGCGGTCAACGTTCAGGGCGGCGGCGGCGGCGTGGAAGGCCGGGTCAACGCCGACACCCACAAGATCGTCGACGCCTTCAACACGCTGATCGGGTTCTACCGGCCGTCCTCCGGATCGGTGGAGGACATGAGCGTGGACACCCCGTTCGGTCGCGTCCAGTGCCCCTGCACGTTCCCCAGCTTCACCAGCGAGGGGTTCGGACCGCCGTTCCGCGCCGGGCGCTACCGGTTCAACCTGACGGGGGCCGGAGCCACCACGACGCAACCGGGTGAGGTCGTTCTGGGCGGCGCGGACGCCCGGCTGCCCTAGTCGACCGAAGCTCGGTTCCGCACCGCCAACGCCAGCTCCAGCAGCGTGGCGTGCACCTGCGGCGGGCCGGCCAGGATGTCGCCGGTGAGGTACCCGGGGCCCCCCTCCCAGTCCGTAACCACGCCCCCCGCTTCCTCCACCAGCAGCGCTCCGGCGGCCAGATCCCAGGACGACAGCGCCACCTCGAAGAATCCGTCGAAGACACCCGCCGCCACCCAGGCCAGGTCGAGGGCCACGGCTCCGGGCCGTCGTAGGTCCTCGAACCGTTCCAGAGCCGGCAACATCATGGCCAGATATTCCGGGAGCCGTTCCTTGTACCGGAACGGGAAGCCGGTGCCCACCACGGCTTTGTCGGAGCTGGCCTGGGAGACCTTCAGCGGGCGTCCGTCCTGATCGGCGCCCTGTCCCCGCGCAGCGGTGAACGTGGTCCCCAGATAGGGAGCATGCACCACGCCTGCTGCGGGGCGACCGCCCTGCATGAGGGCCACCGACACGCCGACCACGGGGAACCGGTGGATGAAGTTGACCGTTCCGTCCAGCGGATCGACCAGCCAGTACCGCTCCGCCTCCACTCCACCGAGCTCTTCGCCGACCACCGGCACGTCGGGGGTCTCGGTCTCCAGCACGGCGCGGATGGCGCGTTCCGCGGCCCGATCCACCTCCGTCACGTAGTCGCCGCGACCCTTCGCCTCCGCCTCCGGAGCCACGCTGTCTCGGATGACCGATCCCGCCGCCACCGCCGCGCGCACGGCGATCTCCCGGAACCGCTGCACCTCATCGCGCTCGCCCACGGCGGCGAGGCTACCATCACCCCGTGAGCACACAGCCCGGCGACGGGGAGGATCGCGAACTGCGGGAGACGCTCCGTCTGCTGCGCGAGGCGCACGAAGCCAGGGGCCGACTCTTGGCCCGGCAGCGCTGGGAGTTCGCGGACCGCCTCCGGGACGAGACCGAGGAGCGCGACCGCGAGCTGGCCCGCCTCCGTCAGGAGATCGAGCGACTGGCGCGGGAGGCGGAGGGCCGACGACGGGAGCTGGAGCGGCTCATGTCCACCCGCACGTTCCGCTACACGGCAGGGCTGCGCAACGCCTACGGCTGGTTCCGGGCCCGCCTCCGAAGCCGATGACGGCCTCGCTGCGGCTCCCCTCCGCGGAGCAGCCCCTGCTTTCCGTGGTGATGGTCACCTACGGCGGTTGGGACTGGCCGTATCGCTCGCTGGAGGCTGTCGTCGACCACACCGACGCCGCTTTCGAGGCGATCTGTGTCGACAACGCTTCCTGGGACGGGACCGGCGATCTCCTCGAGGAGCTTGTTGACGGCGCCACCGTGGTCCGGAACGAGGAGAATCGCGGGTTCGCCGCCGCCGCCAACGACGGCGCTCGCCGAGCTCGCGGCGACTGGCTGTGTTTCCTGAACCCCGACTGCCTTGTCCGGCCGGGGTGGCTGGATCCGCTGATCCGGGCCATCGAGGCCGACCCCCGGGCCGGGGCGGCCATCCCCCGGTTCCTGTCCACCGACGGGACCGTCCAGGAGGCCGGCTCCGCCGTGGACCGGCAGGGGTGGACCCACGCGTTCGGGCGGGGGGCGGATCCGGAGGACCCGGAGCACCGGTTCCCCCGGTACGTCGATTACGGCTCGGCGGCATGCCTGTTGATGCGTCGGGAAACCTTCCTGCAGATGGGCGGATTTGAAGTTGCCTACTACCCGGCGTACTGCGAGGACGTCGACCTGTGTTACCGCCTCGAGGAGCGAGGCCTGCGCACGGTCTTCGAGCCCCGGTCGGATGTGGTCCACGCCGGTGCGGCGTCCACGGACGAGATCCGCCGGGCCCGGCTCATCGAGCGGAACCGGCGCCTGCTGCTCGAACGGTGGGGAGAGCGGCTGGCGGACCGTCCGGCGCTGGTGGAGCTCGACGCCCGGCCCCACCGTCTGTTCGCACTGCGGGACGTGACCGCCCTGGACCGGCTCCTGGTGGTCAACGACCGGGTCCCGGCCCCCGATCACCCGCTTCGGGTCCTCCTCGAGGTGGCGGCCCGGTCGAGGGAGCTCAGGATCACCCTCCTATGCGCGGCGGGCGAGCCCACGGACATCGAGGACCTGCTGTTCCGGGGGATCGAGGTGGTGCTGACGGCCGACCCCGGCCCGTGGCTGGACCGCCGGCGCTTCCACTACTCGGCGGTCCTCGTGGCCGAACCCCCTGAGCAGGAGGCCCTCGACGTGCTCCTGAACCGCTTCCAGCCTCAAGCCCTCCGCCGGACCACCGCCGAGACCGCCGGGCAGCCCATTCCGGAGCTGCTGGCTTCTT